>NZ_FLQY01000147.1 GCF_900089945.1 Candidatus Propionivibrio aalborgensis
CCCGGTGCTCATCAAGAAGGGCGCCGATTTGCCCCTGCTCCTCATCTTTGCCGGCGTCATCGGCGGTATGCTCGGTTTTGGCCTGATCGGACTTTTCATCGGTCCGGTGGCGCTGGCCGTGACCTACACTCTATTCGAGGCCTGGATTGACGACGATCTGACCAGCGCTCCGGCCGAGCGACAGGTCAACTGAAGACTGGTCAGGATCGGAAGCGATATTCTTCGTCTGTTGAATTGCGATGCCTTCATCATGTGGTGAGACACTAGAGGAGCCGCACATGGGCAATCCCAAATCCGCAACGCAACGTCTGGCCAGGGAATACGCCGACCAGGGAGATCCGAACGGATGGTTCGAGGAGTTCTACGCCCGAGCCGGTGGCGACATCGGCAAGGTGTATTGGGCCGATCTGAAGCCCAACCCCTGGCTGCTCGACTGGTTAAAGGAACGCGGGGCGTCGGACCGCATGCGTGCGATCACGATCGGTTGCGGTTTGGGCGACGATGCCGAGGCCTTGTCGCGGTACGGTTATCGCGTCACCGCTTTCGACATTTCCCCGTCGGCTATCGCCATGTGCCGGCAGCGCTATCCCGCGAGCACCGTAGACTACCGGGTCGCCGACCTGTTCAACCCGCCTTCGGCATGGTTGCGCGGATTCGATCTGGTTTACGAGTGCAACACGATTCAGATTCTGGCCGGCTTGAGCCGGGTTCAGGCGCTGGCCGCCATCTCGGACCTGGCCGCCCCAGGGGGCGAAATCGTGGTTTCGTGCCGTAGCCGGAATGCGGGCGAACAACTTGACTCATTTCCTCTGGCCTTGGACCGGGACGAGATCGACGGTTTCCTGCGTGCCGGTTTGACGGAGATACGTTTCGTAGCCTACGACGACGATCAGGAGCCGCCGGTACCACATTTCTTTGCAGTCTATCGGCGACACGCTTGAAATCCTTTCCGGTACGGGCGTCAGGAGGATATTCATGACTGACCGTCGCCAAGCCGTTCGGGAAGTTTGGTGCAAACCTTACTGAACAAAACGCTTGTCGAGATTGTCATTTGCCGATAGAACCAACTGCGCAGTGTGAGTAGTCAGTCTGAATCAGTTGCTTGACAGACATGCGCTGACAAAAGGATGCTGTATCGGGGGCGACTTACGCTGGATGGTTTCCCCGTATTTGTATTTCCTTTTGTATCCCCATTTCTCTCGAGCCTTTCAGTGGAGTACAGCGGATGAGTGATGTACGTAGTTTGAGCGATTCAGGTATCCACGCCGCGACGGCGATTCTCGAGCGTCTGGTGTCGTATCTTCCGAGTTTTGCCGCCGCGATTGTGCTCGTATTCGTCGGCTGGGTCGTGGCAAAAACGATGCGCGCACTGGCCATACGCACGGCATTGCTGATTGACACCGTGTTGCCGCGGCTGGGACTGCCTGCCGGTTTGTCGCGCTTCCGCGTTGCGCGCGGCTCCGTGGTCGTGGGCACTGTGGTCTATTGGCTGGTGCTCTTGTTCTTCGTCACCACCGCCACACAGGTTCTCGGATTGCAGGCGTTCACCGACTGGTTGAGCAAGCTTATCGATTATCTGCCGACACTGATCGTCGGGCTGCTGATCCTTACCGCAGGCTGGTTGATGTCCGGCTTTGCCGCCGAACTGATGCAGGCGACCGTGACCGGACTGGAGCCTGGCCAAAGCGCCATGCTGGAGCGTGTCGTCCGTATCAGCATTCTGGTGGGCGCCATCCTGGTCGGCGCGGACCAGATCGGCATTCGCATCACCTTCCTGGCCATTTTTATCGGCGCTATCGCGATAACGGTCGGCGGAGGGTTGGCGTTGGCGGTCGGCTTCGGTGCCCGCGGGCATGTGGCCAACCTGATTGCCGCGCACCATCTGCGGCTGGCCTTTACCGTGGGTCAAACCCTGCAGTTCGCCGGGCACGAAGGACGCCTGCTCGAGATTACGGCAACCAACCTGATTATCGAAACTGCCGACGGGCGGGTCATGCTGCCTGCCAGTCTGTTCAATGAACATCCCCTGACCGTCAAGACGCGAGGCAGCAATGGCTGAAGCCGGAACACTTACGCTGGCCTTCGTTTCTTCCCACCCGGTCGATGCGGCCAAGGTGCTGGAAAGGCTTTCCGTGGCGGATGCCGCAGCGTTGTTCACGAATCTGCCGGCCCGCGCGGCGGCACCTGTGCTGGAGGCGATGCTGTCGCCTGCCGCCGCGCGCATTCTCGTTGCTCTGGACGATCAGGCTGCACTTGGCCTGCTCTCGGCTACCGGAGTGCAGAGCGCTGTGGCGATGCTGCGACACGTCCGGGAGCCGCGCCGAACAACACTCATCGAAGGGCTGTCCACCACGACGGCACTGGCTTCGCGAATGCTGCTCGGCTATCCCGATGATACGGTCGGCGCGTGGGCCGACCCGGAAGCCATTGTGGTGGGGTCGGACACGGCAACAGGCGAAGCGCTGGCCCGAGTGCGCGGCAACCCCGGTCTGGAGGCCAACGAAATATACGTGGTGGATGAAAGCCAGCGGCTGCAGGGAATCGTCGGATTGCAGGTGCTGCTGCGCGCGCACGAGACGATGTCATTGGCCGCGCTGATGCGTCCGCCTGCCGGCGTACTGCCGGTCGCCATGCCGCTCTCTGGAGCCGCCGCTCATCCGGCCTGGAAACAGACCAACATCATGCCGGTCGTCGAACGTGGCGATCGATTCATCGGTGTTCTGCACGCGGCGAAGCTGGCCGAAACCCTGTCACGTGGGCACTCCGGACACACCGACACTCCCGATGAAACGCTCTCGGGTATGCTCGCGCGCGGTTACTGGGATACGGTCTCGGGCCTTCTGCGCGTCGGCCTGGCCGTCCTGCCTCCAGCGCAACCCGTACTGCCGGGGGACAAATGAATACCGCCAATCTCAACGCAGTCGCCGCTCTGAATCGGCGTTACCTGCTCGATTTCCCCTATGAGGCTGCACGCCAACTGGAGTCCATGTCGCCCGACGACGGCGCCGAGCTGCTGGCATCACAACCCCTGCACGCGGTAGTGCGAGCATGGCAGGTGCTTGGGCCCGACGTGGCGAGAGCCATCCTGGAGCGCGTACCGGAGGCCATGGCACGGCATCTGTTGGCCGAGGCCGAACCGATTGCCAGTGTTGCCGTACTGGCCAAATGGGACGAGAGCGAACGCGAACGCCGTCTCACCGAGCTTGACGCCCAGGTGGCGCACGAGCTGCGCGAACTGCTGCGCTATCCGGAAAATTCCGCAGGACGTTTGATGGATCCCGATGTCAGTCCACTGCATGCCGGCCTTTCCGTGGGTCAGGCACTGGAACGCCTGCGCCGGCTGAAGCGTCACGGCTTGCGCCAGTTGTTTGTAGTGGACAACGAAGGCCACCTCACCGGCCGTGTCGAGATTCAGGATCTGGCGGTGGCAGAGCATGCCCGGCCGCTGCGCGAGATCGTACTGCCGGTGCTGGCGGTCGTGTACGCGCTTGATCCGCAGGAGGACGTGGTGAGCATTCTCGAACGCCAGCCGATCACCGAATTGCCGGTGATAAATGTTGACGGACGCTTTGTCGGCATCATTCGCCATGCGGCTCTGCTCGCCACGCTCGAAGAAGAAACGAGCATCGACATCCAGACCATGGTCGGCGCGAGCCGCGACGAGCGGGCATTGTCCAGTTCGATATTTGCTGTTCGCAAGCGCCTGCCGTGGCTGCAGATCAATCTGCTCACGGCTTTTCTCGCCGCCGCCGTGGTGGGGTTGTTTGAAGGCACCATTGCCAAATTCACGGCGCTGGCAGTACTGCTCCCGGTGGTGGCGGGCCAGTCGGGTAACGCCGGTGCTCAGGCCCTGGCTGTGACCATGCGTGGTCTGGTCTTGCGTGAGATCAGCCTGCGCCACTGGCCGCGCGTGGTCGCCAAGGAGGCTGGGGTGGGGCTGATCAATGGCCTCGCCGTGGCCTCGACCACGGCGATTGGCGTCTACGCCTGGAGCGGTTCGCTTGGCCTGGTGAGTGTCATTTCCAGCGCCATGGTGATCGCCATGGTCATTGCCGGTATAGCCGGGGCGCTGGTGCCGATTGCCTTGTCCCGCTTCGGCATGGACCCCGCCCAATCGTCATCCATCGTACTCACCACAGTCACCGACGTGGCTGGTTTCTTCTCCTTCCTCGGAATTGCAACCCTGCTGGCCGACACGCTGGCCTGAGCGACCATCAAGACGGTTAACCTCTTCATGTCTGTCGGAGCTGCCCTGCAATGCCACCCATGATTCGCCACCGATTCTGCCTCCTCTCCTTCGCGCTTTTCGCCCAGACCTTCGCGAGTCATACCGCCTTGGCAGCGGAGGAAGTATCCGCCCAGAAATATCCTGATGTTCTTTCCGCCACGGTGCAGGCGCGCGGAGCGGATTCATTCGACTTTGACGTCACGGTTTCTTCACCGTACGACTCACCCCGAAGATACGCCGATGCATTTCGCGCCATGGGCCGCGACGGTACGGTCTTCGGTGAGCGTACGCTCTTCCATGATCACGCCGGCGAGCAGCCATTTACCCGGGATTTGTACGGAGTGAAGATACCTCCCGGTGTGCGCGCAGTCGTGATCCAGGGCAGAGATCAGAAATACGGGTATGGAGGCAAAACCGTTGAAGTTGTCTTGCCTGGTCGGTGAGGTGCGGAATCAAGGATAATGCGTCTTCCAGCAACATGACGTATCGGAGCCGCCTGCAGTGTCGATCGAACACGCCAAACAACTGGCCGACAATGGTGCCAATCCCCGGCTGACGGGCGATATGGAATTGCTCCTGGCGATCAGCCAGGACTTCGTTGGCACGCCGGCGATGGACGAAACGCTGGCTAACGCGATTCAGCAGATCATGAGTTACATGGACACCGAAGCGGCGTCCATTTTTTTGCTCGACGAAAGGAACGGTAACGGCGAGACGGACAAAAAGCTGACCTGTCTGGCTTGTGCCGGGCCGGTCTCGATCAAGGGGCTGACCATCGACAGGAATCAGGGCATCGTCGGGCGCGCGCTGGCGGAAAATACCGTCCAGATGGTGCGCGACGTATCGGTCGACGGGGATTTCAACACCGCTGTCGATGACCACACCGGCTTTACGACCCGCTCCATCCTGTGCGCCCCGCTGACGGTCAAGGGGCGCATGCTGGGCGCATTGGAAGTGATCAACAAGCGCAAGGGTGACGGCCTTTTCGATCTGGCGGACAAGCAGTTCCTGCAGGTGCTGGCCGGCATGGTTTCGCTGGCCGTGCACAACGCGCAAATGACCGAGGCACTGGTCGAGCAGGAGCGCATGCGGCGCGAACTCGATCTGGCGCGCGAAATTCAGCGCAATCTGCTGCCCGATCAGCCTGCGGCCAACTTCCCAGTGCATGGATTGAATCTCTCGGCGCTGGAGGTCTCCGGTGACTTCTACGATTTCTTCACCCTGGCCGACGGGCGCATTGCCTGGGGCCTGGGCGATGTGTCGGGCAAGGGGATGAATTCGGCGATGTTGATGGCCAAGACGATCAGCCTGTTCCGCTGCCTCGGCAAGACGGTGCACAATCCGCCCCAGTTGCTGGCCATACTCAACGATGAAATTGCCGAAACCGCAAGTCGGGGCATGTTCGTGACGATGGCGGCCGGTGTCTACGACCCGGCGACTGGCGAAGTCCTGTTCGCCAATGCCGGGCATCAGCCGCCGCTCTTTCGCAACCGCTCCGGGACATATCGCGAGCTTGAAGAATCCTCGCCGCCGCTCGGTGTTTTGCAGGGCATGACCTACACCGAGCAGCGTTTGCTGCTCGATGGCGGGCGGCTGTATGTGTTCACCGATGGCGTGACCGAGGGCTGGTCAAAAGATGGCGGGATGCTTGAATTGTTCGGCCTGAAAGCTTTGCTTGACAGGCATTCCATGCTGCCTCCCGCCGAACAGCTCGAACGCGTGGTCGAGGCGCTGGTTCGCCCCGGCGTGCGCCTGCGCGACGATCTGACGCTGCTGGTGATCGGCTGATGGCCGAGCTGCTCGACCGGACATTTCCGGCGCGTACCGAGGATCTGTCGGGGGTGCGCGCGGCGGTTCGCGAAGCGTGCCAGCGCGTTCATGGTGGCGAAGAATTCAGCGAGCAGATGGTGCTGGCAATCAATGAGGCGTGCATGAACGTCATCAAGCACGGCTACGGGTTTGCGCCAGGGCAGAGTTTCACCCTGCGTTTGTGTATCGATGACGATGTGTTGGTGGCGCATTTGCTGGATAATGGTCTGCCCGCGACGGATGCCGATCTGCGTCCGCGCGAACTGCATGAGTTGCGCCCCGGCGGGCTTGGCGTCCGATTCATGCGCGAGTTGATGGACGGCGTGGCCTACCAGCCGCCGCCGGAGGGTTATGCAAACTGCCTGCAATTGAGCAAGCGTATCTATTGAGGGAGCCCAAGTGGATATACAGATAGAATACCGGACGCCGTACATGGTGGTTTACCTTTCCGGCGAAGTTGACCTGCATTCGTCACCGAGCGCGCGCGAGGTGATCCTCGATTGCATGAAGAAGAAAATGCCGCTGCTGGTCGATCTTTCGGGAGTGAGCTATATGGATAGCTCCGGCGTGGCCAGCCTTGTCGAGGGCTATCAGGCGGCCCGCAAGCAGAGTCTGGATTTCGCGCTGGTGGCGGTCGCGCAGTCGGCAATGAACGTGCTGAAGCTGGCGCGGCTCGACAAGGTGTTTCCGATTCATGCGTCGCTCGATGATGTCGTTTAGGCACGGCATGGACGTGGTGTCCGAGCTTGCGTTGCGCTTGAAGCCTTGTTACCGGCACACATGAACGCCATCGTTTCCTTCGTATCGCAGGTCGGCCAGTACAGTCTGCAGTCGGTCAGGGAAGTCGGCTACCACGCCGCCTTGATGGTCGAAGCGTTCTACTGGCTGCTGTTCGGGCGCTGGCGGCGGCAGCCGGTGCGTCTGGGCGCAGTGTTCAAGGAAGCCGTCGGCGTCGGCATCAATGCGATTCCCGTTGTCGCGCTGGCTTCATTCGCCACCGGCATGATGCTGGCCATTCAGGGGATCTATACGTTGCGAACCTTCGGCGCCGAGGGGCAGGTGGTGCTAGGTATCTCCTTGTCGGTGACGCGTGAATTCGCGCCGCTGATTACCGGAATTTTCGTCGCCGGACGTTCCGGCTCGGCAATCGCCGCGCGCATCGGCACCATGCAGATTTCGCAAGAGATCGACGCGCTGCGCGTGATCGGGATCAACCCGGTGCGCTACCTGGTGGCGCCGCTGCTTGCCGCCATGTTGCTGACCCTGCCGGCATTGACCATCCTCTCCGATCTGGTCGCGCTGTTCGGCGGGGCACTATACTGCGCCGGCGAGCTGAGTCTGCCGATCGGCATTTTCTTTGACCGGGCCTTCGAAGTGCTGGCCGTCGATGACGTGATCCACGGCGTGATCAAGAGCTTCATCTTTGCCGTGATCATCGTCCTTATCGGAGCGGCCAACGGTTTCAATGTGAACGCCGGCGCCGAGGGCGTGGGTCGGGCGACGACGCGCGCCGTGGTGCTGGGCTGTATCGGCATCATCCTCGCGGATATGGTGTTTACGTTTCTTACAAGCCGTTAGGCGATGACGGCCAACAAAATGACCTTTACCACAGAGACACAGAGGCGCAGAGATTTCGCAGAGGAGATTGCTGTTGAACTGGGTGTTTTCTCTGCGCCTCTGTGTCTCTGTGGTGGATGTCTTGTTTCTAAAGCCGGGCACTCACGGTGAGTTCAACCGACCTCGCCATCGACGTCAGCAATCTGGTCACCCACTATGGGCCCCGGAAGATTCTCGACGATATCAGCTTCCAGGCGCGACAGGGCGAGATCATGGTCATCATGGGCGGCAGCGGTTCGGGCAAGAGCACGCTGCTGCGCCATTTGCTTGGCCTGCACCAGCCGACCTCGGGCAGCATCAAGCTGCTTGGCAAGGACATCACGAAACTGAGCGCCGACGAGATGTACGATCTGCGCAAGAACATGGGCGTGGCCTTTCAGGGTGGCGCGTTGTTCAATTCGATGACGGTCGGCGAGAACGTCGAGTTGCCGCTGCGCGAGCACACGAAGCTCGACGAGAACACCATACGCATCATGAGCCGCATGAAGCTGGAGGTGGTCAATCTCGCCGGCTTCGAGAGCCTCATGCCGGCGGAGTTGTCAGGCGGCATGATCAAGCGCGCGGCGCTGGCGCGGGCCATCGTCATGGACCCGCGGCTGCTGTTTTTCGACGAGCCTTCGGCAGGTCTCGATCCGGTGGTATCGGCCGAACTGGACGAGCTGATCCTGATCCTGCGCGACGCGATGAACATGACGATCGTCGTAGTGACGCACGAGCTGGAAAGCGCATTCAAGATTGCCGACCGCATTACGGTCCTCGATCAGGGGCGTATTCTGATGTCGGATACGGTTGCCGCCGTCCGCGCCAGCGACAATCAGCGCATACAGTCGTTGCTCAACCGCACGCCAAGAAACGAAAACATCAACGCCGAAGAATACATGGAACGACTGACCCGGGAGATTTTCTGAGCATGAGGTACGAAGGATGAAGCGCGACAATGTCAATTACCTGCTGGTCGGCGGCTTTGTGCTGCTGATGGCCGGCGTACTCTTGTACGCTCTCTACCGGATCACGGGGCACAGCGCCAAGGGCGATATCTACTTCACCCACTTTTCCAATGTCTCCGGCATCAAGGAGGGCACGGTGGTGACCTACGAGGGATTCGAAGTGGGCAACGTCTCTCAGGTTGAGCCGGTAGCGCGCGAAAATCGAACGGCATACCGGATCACGCTCAACCTGAGACAACCGGTGCGCATTCCCGTGGACAGCCGCGCATTGATCGCGACGCCGGGGTTGCTCAGTGCGCCGCTGGTCGAGATCAAGGAAGGCAGCGGCAGCGAAATCCTGGCGGCGGGGGGCGATATTCCGGGAAGCCGCAGCGCCAACCTGATGGAGTCGGTTGCCGCGCTGGCCACCGAGCTCGGTCAGATCACCGAGACCAGCATCAGGCCGATGCTCGCGCAGATCAACCAGAACGTCGGGCCGGCGATGGCCGACATGCGCTCGACGATCGAGCGCATCAACCGCACCGCCGGACGCATCGATACCCTGTTCAGCGACAAGAATGTGCAGCACTGGAGCCAGTTGTTGCAGAACGCCGATGGCGCCTCGGCCAACGCGCTGAAGTTGTTGTCCGATCTTTCCATGGTACGTGCCGAGGTCGAAGCGCTGGTCAAGGATACGCGCGGAATCGTCAGCAACAGCGGTACAAGCATCAAGGATTCCTTGCGCCGTATCGATGCCACGCTCTATCAACTCGAATCGGCCGGGCGCAACATCAACGAGTTCTCGCGCACCATACGCGAAAATCCGGCTGCGCTGATCCAGAGTCGGCCGCCGACCGACGCCGCAGGAGCCACGCAATGAACCGACTGACCGCCATCCTTTCGACTTTCGTCATGCTGGTGTTGATGACCGCCTGCGGCAGCGTGCCGCCGGCGCCGACCGACCGCTTCTACCGCCTGCAACCGGTGCAAGTTCCATCGGCGCCCGTGGCCTTGTCCGGCGCCGTCGCAGTGCACGCCTTCAGTGCCGACAGCCTCTACGCGGAACGGCCGATCATTTACAGCGAGGAAGCCAGCCAGCGTCAGTTGCGCCAATACCACTACCACCTGTGGCTCTATCCACCGGCTCAACTGGTGCGCGAGAATTTCCTGGCCAGCCTGGGCGGTGCGCTGAATCTGGCAGGAGACGGCCAGGCGCCGAACGTGATCGACGGGCGCATCGTCAACCTCGAACGAGTGCTCTCCGGCCGGAACAGCACGGCCGTGGTGGCGCTCGAACTCAGCCTGAAGACGGGTGGTAGAACGCGCCTGCAAAAGACCTATCGGGCGGAACAGCGCGCCAGCGACGATACCTTGGGCGCTTTCGCAGTGGCGATGGAGCAGGCGCTCGGAAAAATCTATTCGGAATTTCTCGCCGATGTGGCGCAAAGCCGCTGACCTTGTGAAACTGCCCACATTCTTTGACTGTAGGAACATAAGCAAGGTAACCGGCGCGGGTGGATTGGTTTCCGAATTACGCCCCGTGGAATTCATAATGCAAGAGAAGTGCGACTTCAAGCGATGGCTGAGATCGGCCAGAATCGGACCTTCGAGAACCTTCTCCAAAGCAGACAACCGCCCAAACGCTAAGAC
>NZ_FLQY01000148.1 GCF_900089945.1 Candidatus Propionivibrio aalborgensis
GGCGCACGTTCCCTTCATGGGTTTGCTTGCGCCGTCGCTGGCGGCGCTGGCCTATGTTCATTTTTGCCTTGAGGCACTTCGCCGCCTGCGTCAGGGTGCGGTCGTAAGCATCATCGAAAAACTGGAGGTCAGCGCATGAAGTTCGGTGCAATCATCATCGGCGACGAAATAATCTCCGGCAAACGTATCGACCAGCACTTCGCCAGAATCATTGCCTTGCTTGGCGCACGCGGCTTGCGGCTATCGTGGGCCGAATACCTGGGCGATGAGCGTCCGCGCATCGCGGAAACGCTGAAGCGAAGCTTTGCCGCGGGCGACGTGGTATTCAGTTTTGGCGGAATCGGCAACACGCCGGATGATCACACGCGACAGGCGGCGGCTGAAGCATTGGGTGTCGATCTGGTGCTGCACCCGGATGCCGAACGCGAAATCCGCGCCCGCTTCGGCGGTGAAGTTAACGCGGTGCGCTTGCTGCTCGGTACTTTCCCGCGCGGCGTCGACATCGTGCCCAACCCCTTCAACCGCATTGCCGGGTTCTGCGTGCGCGATCACTACTTTCTGCCCGGCTTCCCGCAGATGGCGCATCCAATGGCCGAATGGGCGCTCGATACCTTCTACCCGCATTTGTTCAACCGTCATCCGATGGTTGACAAGGCTTTGTTGCTGACCGGGCCGAACGCCTACGAGAGTGCGCTGCTCGATCTGATGGAGCGCATCGTTGCCGACTATCCGGCGCTTCGCCTGTTCAGCCTGCCCTCGGTCGGTGAAAACGGCCAGCGGCGTCACCTTGAGCTCGGTGTCGAGGGGGAAGCGTCTATGGTTGATCAGGCCATGGAAGAGATTCGACAGGAAGTTGATCGCCGCAACATCGCCTGGAGTTGGAGAGAGTAGACGCTGAGGAGAGGGGAGAGTAGGAGCGGCGCGAATCGAACCGGGGCGAATCGCTGCGCCAAGAACGACAAAGCCCCGCTAGCGGGGCTTTGTCCATCCATCTGACCAAGAGGAACGAATGGCCGGATGGTGTATTCAGGCGATTATTTCTTCTTGGCGGCTGAATTAACTGCGTTGACCGTTGCATTGACCGTCGCATTGCTCGCTGTAGCGATGTTGGCTTCAGCGATCTCGGCAGCCTGCTTGACAACATTCTTCATGTTGTCGAAAGCTGAACTGGCAGCTTCGAGAGCCGACTTGACCGCAGCGACTGCAACATCAGAACCTGCCGGGGCGTTCTTGGCGGCTTTTTCCATGAGTGTGGCAACCTGTTTCTGGAAGTCGCTGAACTGGCTTTCGAGTTGCTTGGTCACTTCTTCTTTCGATTGTGCGGTAATTTCGTAGAGGCTGCGATTGTAGGCAACGATTTGTTCCACGGCCGGTTGAATCTGTGCAGCCGTCATGGCCAGAGCTTCACGCGGATCCTTGGCGCCGAGCATGGCCTTGGTGTTGTTCATTCCGTCTTCCATCATCGAGCGGGCAGTATTCAGATTCAGTGCGGCGACGCGCTCGGCGCTCGCTAGCGCAGTGTTGGCAAGTGACAGCAGGGCATCAACAGAGGCTTTGTTGGCGGCAACTAATTGTTCGGGGGTCGTGATCATGGTAAATCTCCTTAGTTAAAACACGGGTCATGAGCAGTGTTAAACCAGTTATTCGTCTTGCTGCACTGCACCATGGACCGAATTATAGCCCCTGAATTTACCTTGTCAAGCTTTTTTTGATGCAGTGCAACAATTTATTTTAAGGCTGCTCAACACTATGTTTCCTTAAGCTGTTCGTAATTGTTCCCGAGCAAGCAAGGCAATTGCTGCAGTGCATTTGACAAGGTATGAATGGCGATCGAACCTGCGCTCGCCGCTTACCGAGGCGCAACAGTCCCGGACGGTTTCAGCGTAAGCGGCTCGCCCTTCGGCTCTTCGGCCGCGTTCTTGCCCTTGGGCTGGATAATGGCGCGAACGCGAGCTTGTGCGGTACCGGTGGCGCTCTTGCTCTCGCCGCCACCGTTGGTTACGAGATACTTCTCGGTCAGTGCGTCATAGGAAATGTACTGGCCTCTGATCTCATCTAGTCCGCTCTTCACCCAGGCACGAATGAAGAATTCGGATTTCTCGTCACGGGCATGATGCACGATGCGTTCCGCCTCGCCCTCGATGTAATCGCTACTGCCTTCACGTTTCTGCCGGAAGCGGGCCAGCCCGTCGGCACCCCCTGTCGCTACGCCCTTCTGGAAACCGTCAGCGTCTTGCGTGACAACCAGTTTGCTGGTGCGAATCTGAAGCGTTCCCTGAGTCAGGATGACGTTGCCCTCAAAGACCTGAACCTTGTTGACATCATCCATGCTGATGCGATCCGCTTCAAGATTGATCGGTTTTTCACGATCGGCCTTTTCGGCCAGGGCGGGCAACGACAGGGCGAGCAACAGGAACGTGGCGGCTAAATAGGGAGAATTTGGCTTCATGGCTTCTTCTTGGCGTGTTTGCTTTCCAGAACGGCGACGGCCTGGGATTCGATTTCGTACATCTGCGTTCGATTATTCACCTGCATCCCGACACCTTTCAACCAGGATTTCCCCCTGGTGATCAGTACGGGGCTTTTGGTGAATGCTCTTTCGTCATCCGGAAGAACGGTGAGATGGGGCATGTAGGCAGTCATTGCTTCGTCCTTGGCAGATGCTTCGCGATGCACCCGGACATTGTCGTACAAATCGACCTGTTCGCCATCCCGGCTCACGTGGCCGCGTTCCGCACTCAAGCTGAGCGGCGGCTTTTTGCTGTGCAGGTAAACCAGGTCAGGTTTGATCAGGTCGGTTGAATCATCATCCGGATAATGGCGGATATCTGCGGCCTTCAGGGTGTATTGCAAGCGCCCGTTTTGATCCAGCTTGTGCAGGGTGGAGTCGCTAATGATGTAGTCAGGGTCGTGACGGTTTTTTCCATCGTGCCGTGGCCCATCCAGCTCGGTCGCATAACGTAGCCAGAAAGACAGACCGGTCAATACCAGAAGAATGCTCAGCGGAAAGATCGCGCTACCCCAGTTCTTCATTGTCCGGACACCGGTAGATAAGGGGAAAGCGCGTCTTCGAGTTTGCCCTGAGCGTCGAGGATGAACTCGCAGACTTCACGGACCGCACCGTGACCGCCGGCCTTGTTGGCGAACATGCGCGCATGGCGTTTGACCAGATCATGAGCATCCGCCGGTGCTGCGGAAAAACCGCAGGCGGTCATCACCGGCAGGTCGACCACATCGTCGCCCATGTAGCCAGCTTCATCGGCGTTGATCCCGAGTTGCGCCAGCAAGGATTGCATCGTTTCCCATTTGTTCTCGACACCCTGAAATAAAAGGTCAATTCCCAGATTCTGCATGCGCAACTCCACGCAACGCGCTTTCCGTCCGGTGATGATGGCCACCGCAACGCCGAATTTCTGCAACATTTTCAGGCCGTGCCCGTCTAGCGTATTGAAGGCTTTGATCTCGACCCCTTCGTCGGTGTAATAAAGCGCGCCATCGGTGAGCACACCGTCCACATCGAAAGCCATCAATCTTAGCCGGCGCGCTTGCTCCCTGGCATTGTCTGGGCGTTCCATCAGAGGGCTTTGGCCTGGAAAAGGTCGTGCATGTTGAGTGCGCCGATCAGCCCGTTGTTGCTATCCACGACAGGAATCTGGTTGATCTTGTACTTTTCCATCATCTCGACCGCTTCGGCAGCGAGTTTGTCCGGGCCGATCAGGCGCGGTTTTCCGCTCATGACGTTCGCCACGGTGAGTGTCTGAAAATCAAGCTTGTTGACTATGGCCCGGCGCAAATCGCCATCCGTGAAGATACCCAACACTTCGCGTTCGGGCGTGATGACGACCGTCATGCCGATTCCGCCGCGCGAGATTTCCCTGGTAGCCTCGGCCACGCTGGTCGTTGGAAGGACGGTGGGGACGGCTTCGCCGGTTCGCATGACATCGCGGATTCGCGTGAGCAACTGGCGTCCGAGTGTGCCCCCGGGGTGTGAGCGCGCAAAGTCTTCGGCGCCAAATCCGCGGGCGTCGAGCAAGGCCACAGCCAGCGCGTCACCCAGCGCCAGCGCGGCGGTCGTACTTGCTGTTGGCGCCAGGTTGAGCGGGCAGGCTTCCTGTGCGACCCCGGCATCGAGGTGAGCATCGGCATCTCTGGCGAGCGAGGATTGCGGATTGCCGGTCATGGCGATCAACTTGGCCCCCTGGCGTTTGACGGATGGCAGGATATTGAGCAATTCTGCACTTTCGCCGGAGTTGGAGAGGACAATCAAAACGTCGTCTGCGGTAATCATTCCGAGATCGCCGTGACTGGCTTCGGCCGGGTGTACGAAGTACGCTGGCGTTCCCGTGCTGGCCAGCGTCGATGCGATCTTGCGCCCGATGTGTCCGGACTTGCCAATGCCGCTGACGATGACGCGGCCATGACAGTTGAGAATAAGAGACAATGCCTCCAGGAAGGTATCGTCGATACGCCCGATCAACGCGAGGACGGCGTCGCCCTCGATACGGAGAACCTGGCACGCTAGGTCGAGCGCCTTGTGAGAGGGCTGAATTTGGTTCATGGTCGAGGAGCGGTTATGATTGGGTCAAGTATATCAGAAGCCCCGGACGCCCTTGATTTCGCCGCTTGTCGAACCTGGCGACGCATTCGGGAAGCGTGTGGAACGAGCCCAAGAGCCAAACAGGATTCGGTGCTGCCGGTTGGCTGCCTTGATGCGGCGTTTATGCAGTTCTCGTGATACGTAGCGCAGGGATGTCGTTTTGACGGTGTCCGGCCAGCAGCGGTTGAGTCTAGACGGAAACAATGGAAACACTACCGATCATTTTGATGTTGCTGGGCGCTGCGGTGCTGTCGGTCATTCTGTTTCGGCGCATCAACTTGCCGCCTATCCTCGGTTATTTGTTGGTTGGCACCTTGATCGGCCCGCATGCGTTCAACCTCCTCGAAGGGCTTTCGGGAGCGCATCATCTGGCAGAATTCGGCGTCGTTTTTCTGATGTTCTCAATCGGCCTGGAATTTTCCCTATCCAAGCTCTACGCGATGAAGCGCATTGTTTTCGGCCTGGGTTGCCTGCAGGTGACGGCGACTCTCGCCGTCGTGACCGCTGTGCTGGCAGCATCGGGATTGCCATTGCAGGTCGGTGTGGCTATCGGTGGAGCGCTGGCGATGTCCTCAACCGCCGTGCTGACCAAACTGCTTAGCGAGCGGATCGAGCTGGATGCGCCACACGGGCGTGAAGTCATGGGCGTGTTGCTCTTTCAGGATCTCGCCGTCATCCCCCTGCTCGTCCTTATCCCGTCGTTTTCACAGTCAGCCGAGCAATTGGCAATCACCATGGGCATCGCCATGCTCAAGGCGATCGCGCTTCTCGCCCCGGTTTTTCTTCTCGGCAAACGTTTGTTGACCAAGTGGTTCTTCGTCGTCGCACATGGGAAGTCGGCTGAACTCTTTGTACTCAACGTGCTGTTCGTCACGCTCGGTCTGGCCTGGCTGACCGAAGCGTTTGGCTTGTCAATGGCGCTCGGTGCCTTCGTCGCCGGGATGCTGATTTCGGAAACCGAATTCAGACATCAGGTTGAAGCGGACATCAAGCCTTTTCGAGACGTGCTACTGGGTCTGTTCTTCGTAACCGTAGGCATGATGCTCGATGTCTCGCTGGTTCTTGCCAAGTGGCAGTGGGTGCTCGGTGTACTCACGGCGCTATTGCTGGTCAAGTTCTTTCTGGTTTTCGGTTTGTCGCGGCTCTTCGGATCCATGAGTGGTGCCGCGATGCGCTCCGGTCTTTGGCTGTGTGCGGGCGGAGAATTCGGCTTTGTCCTGCTCTCGGATGTCAGCCGGAATTCCGTTGCACCTGCGCTGATCGTCCAGATCGTACTGGCGGCGCTGGTTATCTCCATGCTCATGGCTCCGATCATTGTGCAGTACAGCGATCGGCTGGTATTGCGCTTTGCCGCCAGCGAGTGGCTGATGCGCTCGCTGCAGCTGACCACGATTGCCGCGCGTACCCTGAATACTGAAAAGCATGCGGTGATATGCGGTTTCGGGCGTAGCGGCCAGTATCTGGCCCGCTTCCTGGCGCGCGAAGAGGTTTCCTATGTCGCGCTCGACCTCGACCCGGATCGCGTGCGGCATGCGGCGGCAGCGGGTGAAAACGTTGTGTATGGCGACGCCACCCGGCGCGAAACCTTGGCGGCGGCGGGGATCGGTCGCGCCAGCGTGCTGATCGTTTCGTTCATCGATGCACGCGCCGCAGAGCGTGTGCTGCGTCATGTTCGAGAGCTGGTTCCCGGATTGCCCGTGGTTGTGCGTACCTTCGACGAAAAGGATCTCGATCGCCTGCAGCGAGCCGGAGCGGCAGAAGTCGTTCCGGAAACGCTTGAAGCATCAATGATGTTGGCATCGCATGCGCTGATTCACGCCGGGGTGCCGATCAACCGTGTGCTCAGTCAAGTGCAACAGACGCGGGCCGCGCGCTATCGCACGTTGCGCGGCTTCTTCCACGGCGAGAGCGACTATGACGAGAATGTGCACGATAGCGACGAACCGTGTTTGCGCTCGGTATCACTGTACGACGGTGCCTACGCCATTGGTAAGACATTGAGCGAGCTTGCGGTGGGCAGCAAGGGCGTCGAGGTGATGGCCGTTCGGCGGCGCAACATCCGGACGCTGGAACCTTCCGGGAACACTCGCTTCGAGGCCGGTGATGTCGTTGTGCTGCTGGGTACGCCAGGGGCGCTGGTCACTGCGGAGGGGAGGTTGCTCAAGGGGTGAGTTGCTGCAAAGAAAAAGCCCGCCGAAACGGGCTTGCTGGGTCGGGTGCGCAATCAGATGGCTTTGCAAACTACGTAAACGGTACTGCCGTCATCGATATAAGCGGAACCGGCTGCTAGATTGGTCTGTAACGCCGCCGGGTTGTTCGTGCCGCGAACCTGTCCCGTTTCTGGCTTGCCGTCATCAAATTGGGCGTCGATTGCGTTTGCAACCTTGCCCGGGAGGTTCGTTGAACAAACGATCAGTCCGGACAGTCCCAGCGCCCCGTCCTGAACTTGAAGAATCCCCCCAACGGCGTTTTGCGGCGACAGCTTGGTGGCTGTATCCCCGGCGATAAACCCGGCAAGCCTCAGATGTTGCCAGAACTGGCAGTTTTCAGCCGCACTTGTCGAGCAGTCGAGGACCCCTGCGTTAGCTGCTGCGCCAACCTTGGCGTCACCACCACCTGACACAGCGAGAGGATTCGTCCAGCGGGCAGCAGCGCCGTTGTCATCACCGGGATAGCGTTTGTACCGATCCTGATAGCCGTAAATCGCAGCGCTCATCCCGTTGAAATCGTTCGCGACATTCTTGATCTTCGCCTGCGTGATCAGTTCCTGACCCTTTAGCACGCCACCGAGGAGCAGTCCGATAATGACGAGTACAATGGCAATTTCTACCAGAGTGAAACCTGACTGTTGCCTGTTCATTTTGCTCTCCATGCCGTGATGTTAATGACAGTTAGTTCAAAGCATATTGCGTGCCAGATGATTATGGCTTTTTCCCGCTGCTTTGGGCGAAGATGTGTCGATTCTTCGACACATCTGTCGAAATCTGAACCGTCACAAGGATTTGATGACGGGCTTCGGTCAGCTTTTGGAGTCCAGGCATGACGGCATTGGTGCGATTCGGAATTTTCATTAGAGAGCGGCAGCACTGGGTGCTGATAGCGCTGCTGGTTGTGCTGCACCTGACCCTGCTGGCGGGTGTGGGAACGGTAGTGAGCCTGATGTGCTGGCTCGTTGATGTTGGCTTGTTCATGCTCTGGCAGCCTTTCATTCAAACCGAGCGGAAACTCGATTCCGGCACCCTGGTGTTCATTTTCTTGCTGCTTGCCGGAGGCGCCTGGTCATTTGGCTGGTGGTTGCTGATTCTCTGGGTGGTCTTGCTGGTCGCCTTGCTCGGTGGTCGGGTGTTGCTTGTGAGTCATCGACCCACGCGTATTTTTTACTTGCTGGCCTTCGCTTATCTGCTTTCCATACTCCTGATATGGTTGGTACCCAGGGTTGTGCCGGGGTCGGCGCTGGTTGGGCCTTCCCTTGATCGTCCGTTTGCCTGGGCGGCTGCGCTGATCCTTGTGGTCATGTCGCTGATGCCGCGCCCGCGCGAGATTCGCCTGCCGAGTGGCGGCATGGTCGACTTCTTCTACAGCCTGTTCATTTTTCTGCTGATTTCCGTGCTGGTTCTGGGTAGCCTGGCGTTCATGCTGTTGCAGCAATCGACTTACATCGAGGCAGTTTTCAAGACGCTGGTTTCGATGGCGGCCATGCTGCTGCTGATGGCCTGGGCGTGGGATCCGCGCCCAGGTTTCAGTGGTATCGGCGTATTTCTTTCGAAGTATTTGCTGACAATCGGATTGCCCTTTGAAACCTGGCTGCAACAACTGATGGACTGCGCGGAGAGAGAGAGCGATCCGGACAGGTTCTTTTACGGTTCGTGCGAGCGAATGCTTGAACTGCCCTGGGTGACGGGGGGGGCATGGGCACCTGCCGGCGGCGCGGAGGCTGGGTCGGGCAGCTTCGGCCGGGTATCGCCCATTAGCCACGACTTTCCCGATCAACCTCTGGTATTCACTCTCTATACGCGCCACAAATTAAGCCCAGCTCTGGTGTGGCATTTTCACTTGCTGGTAAAACTGAGCAACGAATACTACATTGCCAAGCAGCGCGCTCGCGAGTTGCAGCAGATGAGCTATCAGCGTGCGGTGCATGAAACCGGGGCCCGTTTGACGCACGATGTAAAAAACCTGCTTCAGTCATTGAACAACCTGTGTTTCATGGCGCAGGAGCCCGGCGACATGGATGGAGTGCGCTTGAATCAGCTGTTGCAGCAGCAGTTGCCGCAGATAACGCAACGTCTGCAAAGAGCGCTGGAGAAGCTTCAGGTGCCGCAGGCGCTGTATGGTGGGGCTGGTGGGGCGCCAAGCGGTGAAACTTCGACTGGAAAAGTCGGACTTGTTATTGCAGAAGTCTGGTGGGGCGCACTGAAGCAACGTTATGCGCATGACAACATACTTTTCAGTCCGGTCGTGTTTGACAAGAAGGCTTGCCTGCCGTCGGTGCTGTTTGACAGTGTGGCGGACAATTTGCTGCAAAACGCGTTGTTCAAGCAGCAACATGAGGATGGCCTGGAGGTGCGTATGACGATCGCGGCAGACGCAACTTTGTTTAGCGTTTGCGACAGCGGCAGTGTCGTACGTGAAGACGTGGTCAACGATCTGCTGCGGGCGCCGGTAGCGTCGGAGAACGGACTCGGGATTGGCCTGTTTCATGCGGCAAGACAGGCCGAAGGCTACGGCTATGCGCTCCGGCTGGCTTGCAATGAGGCCGGGAAAGTCTGCTTCGAGTTGAAGCGAGGAGGCGGTGCAGAGGTGAAAGGCAGTTGATAAAAGACAGTTCGTTTATCTAAGGCAAACTGCTCAAGCCGCCATGCGACCAATGACACGGTAGACGACCATATTGCCCTTGCCCTTGAGGTAGATCATCTGCGGTTCGTGGAAATCAAAGCGTTGCTGTAAGCGCCGATGGGTTGCTTCATCCACCTGAACCATGCCGGGAACCCCTTCGCTGGTGATGCGGCTGGCAATATTGACGGTGTCTCCCCACAGGTCATAAATGAATTTCTTTTTGCCGACAACGCCCGCAACCACCGGGCCGGTGCCGATCCCGATTCGTACTTCGAGATGCATCTGATTGACCTGGAAGTCGTTCTGCAAGAGATCCCGCATCTCCAGCGCCATGTCGACCAGCGCATCGGAGTAATCGCTACGCAGATCGTTCAAGCCTCCGGCGACCATATAGGCATCGCCGATCGTCTTGATTTTTTCCAGTCCGTACTTTTCGGCGAGTTCGTCAAAAGACGAGAATATTCTGTTGAGCATTGAAAACACTTGTTGCGGACTCAAGCCCTCGGCTATTTTTGTGAAGTTGACGATGTCGACAAACATCACGGAGACATCGGCAAATCCATCTGCGATGGTTTGGTTGCTACTCTTCAGTCGTTCGGCGATTGAGCCCGGCAGGATGTTCAGGAGGAGACGTTCTGAACGATCCTGCTCGATCTGGAGCTGCTCGTGTGCTGCGACGAGATGAGCCTGGATCTTCTGCTTTTCGCTGGCCGAGTAGCGTAGTAGCAGAAACACAATGGTCGATACGCCTGCGAAGTTGAGGGCAAAGAAGAACACCGTGGTCTGCGTTGATACCTTGATTTGTGTCGCTGTCAGCGCATCGGCGAGGTAGTAGTCAAAACTGCCGGACAGCGCGGTAAGAAAAAGATAGGCAACAAACCAGGCAATAGCCTCGCGCGGGCCGATAAACAAAACAGCGCCTATTGGCGCCAACAGCGCCCACAGGCTGATGCCGCTGGCAGAAATGAAGTTGCCCATACTCCACTGGGCAACAAAGGGCATGAAGAGTATCAGCGTGATCTGGATCAGGCGAAACGCATCAAAATTCAGCGTTTTCATGTAGACCAGCAGATTGCCGATCAGCAGCAACTGAAACGCGAAGGGGATGGTTGACGAAAAATGCGGTCCGAGTTGCCAGTAAATGAAAAGCCAGAGCATCGAGGCAAAACTGATGAGGCCGGTGGCAAAAATCAGCAGTGACTTTTGCAGACGTAAATCTTCGGAATCGGTCGGCAGAATTCCTGCGCTGCGAATGCCTTCAAGGAAGCCGCTTTGATTGCTCATGGATGTCTGACGCTGTCATTGAGGAACAGCGACCGATTTGACTCCAAACGGTGGAGGCGGTCAACTCCGTCGTTTGCGCAAGCCGTTTGCATTTCATGATGTCTTGTGAGGCGGGCAGGATGGGCGTCTCTCGATGCTGCGCTGCGAGGGTCTGCGTTGTTTATGGGGTCGTCAGGTCGGGGCGCGCTTAGAGACTTGGCGTCGTGTACAGCGACCTCCTGGCTCATGCACGGTGAAAAAGCGCAGCGGGTCCGCCCGTAACAAAGCCGAGGTTTCTTTGGAGACAGTACTCTCAGGGAAGCTTGCCAGCCGAGACCATGCGGTTCATCAGAACGTAAGGCGGAATCCAGGTGACAATATCGTCGAACTCACCACCCGTTGGAACGGTGGATTGATTGCGTGAGAAGAAGAGCGTCGTGGCGGTTTCATTGGCGTCTTCATCCGCGTTGGTTGTCGACGCGTCTGCAAGCGCCGTTCCGTCCTCCGTGACACCCCAGTTGTTTTTTCCGGCGGAATAGACGACCGCCGGGGAGCAGGGTGAAGATGCGCTGCAGGCGGCAGCGCTGCCGATGAGATAGCTGATTGCCCCGGCGTTGTCGCGCGTCTGGATCTTCTTGCTACCTTGGGTGGTCAAGCTAAAGGTGGCGTTGGCATAAGCTGGGCTGACGCTGTAGCGGACCATCTTGTTCCAGGCGTCGGTTCTTTTTATGCCCAGCGTTGTCCAGGGGATGAAACCGGTACAGGCCGCGTCGTCTGCGCAAGCTGCCGGGTTCTCCGCGCCGTCGGACACTGAGGTCGCCGGTCGTGGGAGGCGGCCGTTGGTGACAGCGAAACCGATCAGTGCTTCGCGTATCTCGGTAATCTGTTGCTCGGTCTCATTGTAGTTCCGTTGATCAATCTGCGCGGTCAAAGGTGACACCAGGCTGCTCAAAAGCAGTCCGACAATGATCAGCACGATGGCCAGTTCGACCAGAGTGAAGCCACTCGAACTCGATGCGACGGGGCGTTCTTTGGCGAGTGCGGGAATCAGGGGCATGGCGAACTTGGGCATGGTATGACGTCCATCGTGCTCGTGCCAATTGCGATTCTGGCTGAACTCGCACTGAATCGCTGAAAGGTGAGCAGTGGTAGCCAACCGTTGGGATTCAACCAGGAGTAAGGGAGGGGATGAGAGGGAGGAGGTGGCGGCAGCGGCAGTGAGACTGGCAGTTTCAGGTCGTAGTAGGGCAGGTTGCCGACAGTCACGCCGACGTCACCATAACCGTCGCTGCCGCTGTCGGCCCAGGGGAAGCTTGCGTTGTCGGCATGGTAACGGCGCAAACCATAGGATGGCGCTCCCGGAGCGTTGTCGTCGGGACCACGAATTTCCGCCAGAACTCGCTGATTGACGGTTCTGAAGATGTCCTCGCGAGTGATGACAAGAGTCTTGTCGTTGAAGGCCGCAGACGGCGGTCCGGAAACATAGGAATTGTCGCCGTCGTTGTTGCTGCCGTCGAGGTAGTCCGCAATAGCGTTGCTTGGCCTGCCAATTTGGCTCGGGAGTGGGGGGCCGGAGGAGAAGATGATTGCGGCAATGCTTGGCGGCGAACTGTCGAGGGTGATCTGCAATACCGTTGATGGGTTGATTGGCTGGGCCTCATCGCGATCTCGCAATCCGGAGGAAAGCGCGTACCATAACCTGTTCCCGTTGCCGTCGAGCAACTCAGGCAAGTCGAGCGTTTTCCATGGCAAGCGGCCGATATAGGCGGGGCAGTTCACGCCGGCAAAGAGTTCCGCCACTCCGTCATTGTTTGTGTCGGGGCAGGGCAGACTTCCGGGCCGGTTAACGTCGGTAGCGGCCCGTCCGATCAGGGCTTCCTTGGCCTGGGCCATTGCAGAGGCAGTCACCTTGTTGACCTGATTGCGTCCCTCCATCGACCCACTCTGCGCAAGCATCCATGAGGCACCGGCGAGAAAGACAAGGAGCATCAGGACAAGTAAAGCCACCCCACGTTGGCGGCCTGAAAATGCCAAGAAAAGTCTTGGGCGCATGGTCTATTTGGCGGCAGTTGACTTGGTGCCGATCCGACCGCCATTGAGCAGGTCGGTTGCTTCACCCGTATCTCGGTTAACGGTCTCCCCCACCTTCGCTTTGGCCACCGGAGTATCACTGACATGAACGGTAACTTTTGCCGGATCTCTTCGATTTGGCGTGACGGATACACTGCCCGCTATATCATTTTCATTCTGTGTCACGCCGTTGATCCACACCGTGCGCTTGCCGCTGCTGCGGGTAACGACTCCGTTGATGGTCAATGCCGTATCTTCTGGCATTTCCTGTTGTTCCTGAATATTGAGCTGGCGCAGACGATCAAGATTCTGCCGCCGCTCCGGTGTGAAGAACAGCCGGCCGAGTTGCCCGGAAGTTTCCTCGGCGCCGGCCGTCTGACCAAGCAAGGCAGCGAGCATGAAGACGCACAGAAGCCCCGCGCATCCTGGGCCCGGTGCTGCCCGGAGTCGAGAAACATTCATCGGACTGTTCCCCCGCTCGGACTGCTTTCCATTTCGTGCAGCGTAATCCATTCGATCTGGCAATCGGCCTGCAATTGGGCGGAGGTTCCACTTTCGGCGCCGCCGCGTGGCAGGCGCGTGACGGCACATTTTCGGACCTGAATCAGGGCTTTGGCGCGTTGGCGCAGATCGCTGAGCAGACGCGTCAGGTCTTCCTCGTGCAGGAGCTTGAGTTGCAGTTTCATCTCGCTGGAAAAGAAATTGTATCCGTTGACCGGGTTGGCATCGAGCAAACGTTGTGGAGCGATCTCGTATTTCAGGTCGATCAACTTGCGCTGATCGCGTACGTCCTTGAGAAGCTCTACCCATTCGAGCCGTTGTTCATCGCCGATAACACCACGCGTCCGAAGTTCGTTGAACATTGCGGACTTCTGCTTGATCTCGCTTTCTTCACCGCGTACTCGTTGGAGTTTGCCGACGATTTCGTTTCGTTCGTTCTGCGCGGCCGTCAGACGCAGCTTCGCCGATTTCGCCCAGTCGCGAGAGACATAAACAACCCCGGCCCCGATGCCGATCATCAGGGCGGCAAGCAGCAGACTGAACCGCAATTTCGGAAAATCAGCGGTGCCGAGCTTCATGATTCGAGCCTTTTCGTAATCCGCAGGCTGAAAGAGCGCGGTTTGTTATCTTCGTGCGCGGTGTCGGCGCCTTTAAGCAGCTTTCCTGACTCAATGTCAAATGGTTGTTGAAGTGCATCGACGTGCAGTTTCGGATTGGCCTTGAGAGCCTCAACGAGTCGGTTGAAGGCCCCCAGGATTTGCCGGGCATTGGCGCTGGAAGCAAATCTCAGGGTTCCTCGCACTACTGCGGCTTCGCTGTCGTTCGGCACGGCATTTGCAACTGCGGTTTGTTTAGTGAGTTCGATTGCACGGGATTCGCTGTTCCCTACTTCCCAGTCGATGCTGTCGAGTTCTGCTTCCGGCACGGCTTCCATTGCGCGACTGATTTCGTAGTACAGGGAATCGGGGGAACTGCTCAATTTTTCCAGTGCAACATAACGATCAATGATTCGGCGCAGCGTTGCGTTATCGGTCGGTATGGGTGGAAAGGTGCTGACAATACTGTTGTAGCGCTGACGTGCCTGGCCGGCTTCGTTTCTGAGCGTCTGGGATTCCTGCGTAACTGAATAAACATCGTATAGCAGCTGAGCGGAGTAGAACAGGCAGGCGAGCACGGCAAATGCCCCCAATCCGTGAAGGATTGACCGAATCTTCCCGAGATGATGGTCATGCAACAGATCGTCGTTTGCAAACTGGATACGCGGAGGCGAGATAGTCAGCAGATTGAGAAAGAGTTGCTCGCAATGAGTGTCCGGGAGCGGTGTCTTGAGCCCGGTTATCCTGGCGCAGTCCTCGACTTTGATTATGTTGTAGTGAACCGTTGCGGTATTGATACAACTGTTCTGGATGGCTTTCAGCGCTCCGGAGTGCGCCAAGATGTGGGCAGTAATGGGTTGGTTGCGCCCGATCAGGCGCTGGCTGGTGAGGTATTGCTGAAGCTTGAGCGCCTCGGCGGCAAAGGCCTGCGCGATGCCGCTGATGCTGCTGTTATGCAATGGAGTGAGTCGGCTGAAATACAACTCGCCTTTATCAAGATAGCTTTGGCGGATGCTTTGATCCTGTACTGTAAGCAGCAGGCATTTGTCTTCGGGAAGGCGCAGTTTTCGCAGCAGCGACGGTGCGAGCAGCGGTAGCGAGTAAATGCCCGACAGGGCGACGCCGGCGCTTGCTATGGATTTTAGCCAGGGTGAGAAGAATTCATTGCTGGTCAGTGCCGCGAGCATGATGCGCTCGTCTTTGCGCTTTGTCTTTTCGTAGCCAAGCGATAGCGAGGCGGTCAGTTCAGCATTGAAGAACAATTGTCCGAGCTTGCGGGTGATGATGGTCTTGCGGTCCGCCCCTTGCAGAAAGGGGATGGTCTCGATGTGGAAGCCTTCTTCGGAAACGTTGGCGAGAATCGAAAAGAAACTCTTGGGGTTCTGTTTGAGGTAAGCGGTGAATTCCTTGTGGCCGCTTTCAGTCGACGCGAACAGCCCCTCGCAGGTCAGCTCCCCCGAATGCCAACTGTAGGCGCTCATATTCTGGGTGCTGAGATATAGCAGGCGACTGGTTTTCATTGGCATTGCCCGGTTCCGGAGTCCGCTTCCAATTAAGTCTTTATCTTGCTGATGACATCGTACACCGGCCCGAGGACCGAGAGCATAATCCATCCGAGCAGGCAGCCGAGGACGACGGTAAGCATGGGCTCTATCAATTGCTGAACTTTTTCGACCGACTCCTTGACGTCACGATTATAAAAATAACTGACATTGATCAGCGCGGTATCAAGCGCGCCCGTGCTTTCGCCAACGCGCAGCATCCGGATCACCAGCGGAGGGAAGAAACCGACGCTATGGAACGCCGCCGTGACATTCTGGCCCTCGCCGATCAATTGTTCGACACGTTCCAGTCCTTGCCGAACAACCAGATTGCCGACGACGTCCTGCGTGGTGCGGATCGATTCGAGAATCGGTATGCCGGAGGCGTAAAGCAGGGCGAAGGTGTTGGCAAAGCGGGAGAGGATGATTTTGCGCAGAATACTGCCGACGAGGGGGAACTGCAGCTTGGCCCCGTCGAAGCGGACGCGGGCCAGCGGATTGACATGCAGCAGTATCTTCAGGCCGAGAAACAGGAGAATGGGTAACAGCACGACGACATACCAGTAGGAAACAAGCAGATCGGAAACGAAGAACAGCACCTGGGTTTGCACCGGCAAGTCCTGCCCCATGTTCTTAACGAACTGCTTGAGCTGCGGCACCATGTAGATCATCAGAAAGAAAGTTGCCGAGATGACGACCGTGCCGACAAAAGCCGGGTACATGATGAGTTTCTTCGTTTGCGAGGCCAACTCGTCTTCCCATTTCAGCGATTCGGTGAGACTTTGCAGCACTTCGGGCAATTGGCCGGAGGCTTCGCCGGCGCGGATCAGGCTGACAAAGACCTTCTCGAACACTTTGGGTTGGCCTTCCATGGCCTGTGAAAGTGTCTGGCCGCCCTCGATGGATTCGATCAGGCTGGCGACAACTTCGCGAAAACGCGGGTTCTCAAGGGTGTCGCGCAAGTCCGACAAGCCCTCAAGAATCGGAACACCGGCGCGTACCAGTAGTTCGAGGTGAAAGCAGAAGTGGATGATCTCGCGCCGCGGCACACCGCTCGAACCGAACATGCTTTGATTGCTGACGGTGTCACCGGTGATGAGATCGAGCTCCATCCGCCGCAAGCGCATCTCAAGGTCGATGACGTTGAGGGCATCGATCCGACCATGCACCGAACGTCCATCGGGAGAGACCGCCTTGTAGGTGTAGAGCGGCATGAGCGAGCCCTCACATCCGATCAGTCAGATCGACAATGCGGGCGACCTCCTCGATCGAGGTCGAACCGTCGAGAACGCGCCTCAGGCCGTCATCCGCAAGGGGTACAAAGCCCTGACGATCAGCCAGTTGGCGGAACTCGCGGAAGGTGCTGCGACGCGCGACCAGTTCATCCATGTCGGCGTTCATGCGCAACAGCTCCATGATGGCCAGGCGGCCGCGGTACCCCTGGAAATCGCAGCGTTCGCAGCCGGAAGGGCGAAAAATAACCGGCCGCGGCGTGTCGACGGCGCTGCCCAGCAACCGTGCTTCATGGGCCTCCGCCTGGTACGGTGTCTTGCAGTGCAGGCACAGACGGCGAACCAGGCGCTGAGCGATGATGCCGATAATATTGCCGGCCATGATGTCGGGCAGGATGCCGATGTCCAGCAGTCGCGGGATGGCGCCGATGGCCGAATTGGTGTGCAGTGTTGAATAGACCTGATGGCCGGTCATTGCGGCGCGTAGCGCCATATCTGCAGTGTCCTCGTCACGGATTTCGCCCACCAGAATTACGTCGGGATCCTGGCGCATCATCGAGCGGATGCCGTTGGCAAAATCGAGCTTGGCCGCTTCGGCGACCGAAGTCTGTCGAACCATGGTCATCGGGTATTCGACCGGGTCCTCGAGGGTCATGATGTTCAGACCTTCGGAGTTGATGTGGTTGAGGACCGAATAGAGCGTCGTCGTCTTGCCGCTGCCGGTCGGGCCAGTGACCAGGATGATGCCTTCCGGGCGGGCAATCATCAGCTTGAGCTGATCCAATTGCTGTTCCGTCAAGCCCAGACCTTCCAGAGGCACAAGCCCCTTCTGGCGATCAAGAATCCGCAGAACGATGTTTTCGCCGTGGATGGTCGGCTGGGCTGATACGCGGAAATCGATCAGCCGGCCGCGCATACTGAGTGAGATGCGGCCGTCCTGCGGCGAGCGCGTCTCGGCGATGTTCATCCCGCTCATGACCTTGATGCGCACAGCCATGGCAGGCCAATAAGACTGGTGCAGCGAACGAACTTGCCTGAGCATGCCGTCGATGCGGTAGCGAATGCGAAGAAAGCCGGTTTCGGGTTCGAAATGGATGTCGGAAGATTCGCGCTTTACGGCGTCGGTCAGGATGGAGTCGATCAGCCGGACGACCGGCTGGCTATACTCGTCGGCAGAGGATTGAAGACCGCGAAAGTCGATCTCGCCGGTTTCAATTTCGTTCAGAATGCCGTCAATCGACAGCTCGTAGCCATAGGCTTGGTCGATCGCCCGGGCAATCTCGGTTTCGCCGGCGAGCAAGGATTCGATCTCAATGGCGTCACCGGCCAGTCCCCGGATCTTGTCAAGCGCGACAATGTCGTTGACATCGGACTGGGCGACCGTCAGGCGGTTATGTTCGGCGTCGTAATCGAGGGGCAACACGTGGTGCCGTTTGGCAAGCTCGTGCGGTACCAGGGCCAACGCGGACGGGTCGACGATTGCGCTGGAGAGGTCGATACTCTGCTTGCCAAGGCTTTCGGAGAGCGCGTCGCGCAAGGTCGCTTCCGATACGAAGCCCAGCGAAACGAGCAGCTTGCCGACCGGCTGATTCGATTTCAACTGTTCGAGCAGGGCGATGCGAAGCTGATCCTCGCTGAGGATGCCCTTGGTGATCAGTATCTGGCCGAGTGGCCTGTGGTGTGGGACTGAGGCGTTCATCGGAGGAGTTTTAGCGAACGCGAAGGAAGACGAGGAAAGCGTGACAGAATCACGGCCGCAGTTCAAGGATTCGGTTGCTGACCTGGTTTCTGTCAAAGGAGATGTTGCGCGGGCGCTTGTGTGAAGCGCCTCCGTCGGCGATGTTCAATGCCCTTTGGTAATACTCCGCCGCCAGTTTGTTCTGGTGCAGATGATCGAGACTGACCGCTAGATTGAAAATGATGTCCGCACTATCCGGTTCGGTCGAGTAGGCTCGAAAGTAAGCCTGTTGTGCCTCGCTCCAGCGAGCCTGGCGTGCGTAGAGATTGCCCAGAGCGAAATGCAGGGCTGAAGAGTCTGGCTGGCTGGCCAATAATGTTTTCAGGCGGCTTTCGGACAGTCCGGGATTGGTTTGGCCTCTGAGGTTGATCAGCCCGGCCTGGGCCGTGGCATCGTTGGGGTCGGATTCGAGGGCCAGCAGGTAAAACTCCTGAGCTCGTTCGGTTTGCCCCTGGCGTGCGGCAATGGTGGCCAGGCCGAGAAGAGCGTCGGTGTTTTTGGCATCGTTGCGCAATACCTGCTCGTAGCCGAGTTTCGCCTGATCCAGATTGCCGGACTGGAAGGAAGCGTAGGCATGCTCAAGCGTCTGGTTTACTCGGGTCGGTTTTCTGCTGAGCCGGACGGGGCTGTCCGGAACACCCCGAATTTCGGTTTCCGAGCGCGCTGGTGGCGGCGCCGCAAGCTTGAAAGGGGACATCGCGGGTTCGGCTGTAGCGCTCCGGGCGGGCGAGGCGGGTGGGGGTGGTATTTCCATCACTGGTTTCGTTGTGTCGGCCGCAGGCATTGCCGATTCTCGAACCAGTTCTGCTGGCGCCATGGATTGCGCTGTCGGTTGGGGTTGCATCGGGCGCGCCAGCGACACGACGGAAACGGATTGCAGCTGCCACCAGAAATAACCGCCGAGACCAAGGGCAGCAAGTACTCCAAGCCCAACGAATAACCGTAGACCGGTGAACGGCTTGGGCGCTTGCTTTGCAGAAAAAACGTTGCGCACAGCTGCGCGTTCGGTGGCCTCGCGGCGCCCGATGTCCGTCGCGGTCGCATTCTGCGACGAGGAGGGAGGTGAGGACGGCGTTTGTCTCGCTGGCGCTTCAGTGGATAGGGTGGCCAGATCGGCATCAACGGAAGCGTAGTGCAGCGAGAGATCAGGAAGCGGTGAATGCGAGTTCGTTTCGGATGTGGTTCCGGGCGACGGCCCTGGTGTCGTCATCGGTGCCAGGGTCAATTCATTCGTAGCGGCAGGCGCTATTTCCGGTGCGCCATTCTCGCCGGCGCGCCGTTTGGATTCTTCGGCTTTCTTGAGCGCTTCCATGAGCAGGCTCACTGGCGTCGCTCCATAGGCTGGTCAGGCACGGAGAAGGGCTGGAAGACCTGCGCGGGAGTAAAGAAATCCTTACCCGGCAGCGTGTCCTTGAAGCTGCTGTAGTCGCCGTTGATCGAAGCGTCCTTGATGACGGTCGGTCGCAGCAGAATCACCAGTTCGGATTTGGCTGAGGAATTGTTGCGAGTATTGAACAATTCGCCAAAGAACGGGATGTCGCCAAGGCCGGGAACACGTCCATCCTTGTTGTCCTGCCGATCCTCCATAAGGCCACCCAGAACGGCGATGTCGCCGCTTTCAATGCGCATCAACGACTCGATCTCCCGCGTGCGAATTTGCGGCACGTAGTTAGGGATGTCTTTGGGGATAATCGGGTTGGGGTCGCGCTTCAGCTCGGCGATGCTGGAAATTGACGGGCGCACATTGAGCGTGATGGTGTCGCTATCGCTGATCTGCGCCGTAAGACTCATGAAAAATCCAACCGAAACCGATTGTGGGGTGGTGGTGACGCCAACAGTCGTGCCGACATTGGCCGTGGTGGTGGTATCGGACTTGACATTGAAATAAACGTAGTCTTCGGAGACTTTGAGCGTGGCCGTCTGATTGTTCAGGACGGACAGCTTGGGGCTGGACAATACCTTGACAGCCCCGAAAGCACGCAACAGTTCAACCGTAGCGAGCAGGTTGAGCGGGTTGAGGTCTTTGTATTTCAGGACGTAGGGTGATATGGCGTTAGGTACGTTGGTGTTGATGGTGGGGCGGGTAACGCTGTAATCGCTGCCGCTGGTGATGCGACTCCACTCAATGCCCTGCTGGTAGCCATCACTCAGGGAAACTTCGACAATAGTGGCTTCGATCAGGACCTGACGGCGGGCACTGCTCATCACCCGGTCGATGAACTCCTGTACCTTTTCGTGCTGTCGCGAAGTGGCGCGCACGCTAATTACTCCTGCCTCTTGGTTGGTGACGACGGAGGCCGCTTCGCGGAAAGTCATGCGTCTGACAATCGTCTCGCCGCTATTCTGCAGGCTTGCCGGATTAGGGCTGTTGGCCAGGTTTTGCGCGGTCTGGTTGCCACGCGATGTGGTGGCGGCGGGTTGGGCGCCCGTGCCGGTGGTGGTTTGCGAAGCGCTTTGCTCCATCACGGTTTCAGTTGATCCCTCGGGGAATATCTTGTCTGTTTCGTGCAAGAGGTCCTTGAGGTTTTTCTCCAGCGATTCCCAGAAACGGTTTTTGGATTTGTTCTCAATCTGGATGCGCGAAGTGTTGCCACCACCCACTCCGCCGCCGCCACCACCACCAACCGTAGCTAGTGCGCTGGTCGATATCTGCGTATTGGTCGATACCGTTCCGGTGACATCGCGCGACATGTTGACGTAGTCAACTTTGTAGTTCCTGAGGTACGGCGTGTCGGGCATCACAGCGAGATTGGGGCCGTCAAGTTCGAAGCGCATGTCAACCTGCTTGGAAATGCGGGTCAGAAGTTGCGGCAGCGTCTGGTCGATGGCGTTCATGCTGACATAGCCGGTGATTCCCGGATGAATGTCGACGTTCAGCTTGGCATCGCGAGCAAGAGCGAAAAGCAGATCCTGAACCTTGATGTTATTGACCACGACGCTATAGGTTTCAGTCTTCTCGACCGTTCTGGGTCTGGGGAGGGTGGCAATCTGTTGAACGGGCTGCGGAATCACGCCCTGCGTTTGCGCGACGCTTTCTGCGCGCAGATGCCCGGCTGAAGGCCCCCCGCTCAGCGTCGAAGGGGCGCAGGCGGTGAGTAGAAGCGCGATCAGGGTGGCGCCGACAATTCTCAGCATGCTTGGTCTCATTCCCGATGGATTGAAATTATCATATCACGTAAGGTGTTTTCTTCAAGTGACTGATTTTTATTGAATGAGTGCCGAGGTTTCTTGTGTCGCTTTCAGCGTATTTTGTTGATCGAGCGAACATAGGGGTTGCTGCCCAGGCTTGACCTCGCAAGCTTGGCCAATTCCGCGGTGGCAGCTTCGCGCGAGGGGTAATCTCCGTAGATAACCCCCAGCCGATCACGTCCGCTGAGGCTGGAACGATAGACGCGGATTTGCCGGCTATCAAGCGTGCCTGAAATGCTTTCCAGAAACAGTTCGACGTCGCGCTGATTGCTTCCGTCGGTACTCAACAACTGGATGAAGTAGTGCGTGTTCGGGGTTGTTTTTAACCATTCCTCACTTGCCGCCAGGCGCTCGGAAAGTGTTGGCTGCTGGTCTTCATGCAGGGTGGAGGGCGCGGATGCAGGGCTGGGGAGGCCTGCTTCTGGTGAAGCATTCCTTGGCGTCGATGCGGTAGTTGCGGAAACCTCGGCCGGCGGTTTTGCAGCTGGACTTGCAGATGCCATGGTGCCCGCAGGTGCGTTTGCTGCAGGGGTGGCCGACGGTGCGTTGGTCGATTTGTAGCTCCCGGCGAGGTAGGCTAAAACCGCAATGACAGTGACGACGCTGGCTCCGGCTATCCATGTCTTGGGCCTGGCGTTACCGTCACGCATCGGGTTGAACTGGGCATCGCGGATCGCCGCTTTGACCTGCTTATTGTCAATTTGATGCTTGTCCTCGGAAAAAGCCGAGAGCAGTGCCTTGTCGGCGAGGATATTCACGCGCCGCGTCAGTCCCTCCGACGCTTTGCTGATAAGTTGTATGGCGCTCGAAGTAAAAAGATCCGGTCCGCGATAACCAGCGGCACGTATGCGGAACATCAGGTAGTTGCCGATGTCGCTGCGGCGTAGCGGCTCCAGCGCGAAGTTGTGCGTAATTCGCTCCTTGAGCTGCCGCATGCTGGATTCGCCCAGATGATCATCCAGTTCGGGTTGGCCGAAGAGCACGATGTGCAGAAGTTTGTGCCGGTTGGACTCAAGGTTGGACAGCAGGCGGACTTCTTCCAATGTCTCGGGAGGCATGGCGTGCGCCTCGTCTATCATGACAACGACCTGACGGCCGGTCGCGTAGATGTCAATCAGACGATCCTGCAGAGCGCGCAGCAATTGGTGAGAGTTACGCTCCAGCAGAGGTGCACGCAATTCCTCCGCAATGGCGTGAAGAATTTCATCACGCGACAGCGAGGGGTTGGCCAGGTAGACCGTCTCGACGTTCTCCGGCAGCTTCTCCAGCAGCATCCGGCAGAGCATGGTCTTTCCACTGCCCACTTCGCCGCTGACCTTGACGATGCCTTCGTCGTGCGTAATGGCGTAAATCAGTGCTTCGAGCGTGGCTCCGCGATTGGCGCCCGCAAAAAAGAACTCGGTATGCGGTGTGATGCGAAACGGGGCTTCGCGGAGTCCGAAATGGTCAAGATACATTCTGTTCCTTGGCGAAGGACTCCATACGGTTGTAGAGCGTAGTGCGATTGATGCCGAGCAGACGCGCCGCCTGGCTGACGTTGCCGTGCGCGAGTCGCATGGCGGCTTCGATGTAGTTCTGCTCGGTTTCGGCGAG
>NZ_FLQY01000149.1 GCF_900089945.1 Candidatus Propionivibrio aalborgensis
GTCCGGCGAGCTTCGATGAGGTCGACGCCAGTGGTATCAAGCTGACCGCCGCTGAGGCCGCACGAATATTGGCTTTGCCTGTACCTGAAGCCGCGGATGCCCGCTATGCCGCATTGCAGCGGCAGTACGAGGCGGCACGCCTGCTTGAGGATCAGGTGCGCTTGATCGCAACGGCGCGCCAGTTGATTGACGCCGGCCGTGGCCACGTTGGCGGTGAAGATTGGATCCTGGCCTACCTGAACGCCGAATTTGTCTGGGGCAGTTCGGGCGCGGCACTTGAGGCTTGCGAGCCCTTCATTGCCGATACCCGGTTGTCGCTCGACACGCGTGCGGCGGTGGCTTTGCGGCAGACCTATTTTGCCGCGCAGGGCCATGATCGGCTATTGATGAACCGGTTCTGGTCGAGAGCGGACGATCTGGCAAAACAGGCGATGAAACAAGCCACCGGCATGTCGCCATTTCTGCCCGTCAACCGTTTGCAGGTGCGTTCGGAAATCGAGCGTTGGCAGGGCGAGTCGGCCGCCGCCGTGGCTACGCTGCGCGAAGCGGTCGGTGTTGCCAGGCTCGCTGTGGCCGCGACACAGGCGCGCAGCGGTAACGCACGCAGCCCGGCCGTTCTCGATGCCTACAACCGGCTCGACGGTTCGCTGGGAATGCTGACCTATGCTTTGGTACGACAGGGCCGCGCACAGGAAGCCATCGACGTGGCTGAAGAGAACCTGGCCTTGTGGCGCGCCGGCAGGCTCACCGATGTTCTTGGGGCACGCTGGAACTATCGTCTGGCGACCAGCCTGAATTCAACCCAGCAATACGAGGCGGGACTTGCGGCAGCACGCCTGTCCGACGAAATGTTGCAGCGCGCCGGCTCCAGCGCGGCCAGTCACACGCGCTGGCTGGCCCGCCAGGAAGTGGTGCGCGGGCTGATCGGCCTGAAGCGCTGGAAAGAGGCTGACGAGTCGTATCGCGAGTTTCTCGCGGCCATGCCGGTCGATCTGCTGGCGCGCACGCGCGCCTCGAACTGGCGCCTGCTGGCACTGCTTGCCGCCGAAAATGGGCGCTATGACGAAGCGCTGGAGATTGCCGAGCGTTATCACCGTTACCGGACCCGCCTGTATGGGGCGCATCATCCGCAAACTCAGGAGGCCGCCGGTGTGCGCGCCGTCGTGCATCTGTTGCGTGGCGATATCAGGCAGGCGATGATCGACTACGAGGAATTGTTCGCCGCAACGCTCGACAGTACCGCCGGCTGGCTTGACCTTGACCTGCGCGGCGTACGCGGCTACGTGCTTGGCATCGCCTTTGACGAGTTCATGCGTTACGTGGCCGAACGGGCCGTGAAGGGCGAAGCGCTCGACGCCGCGATCACGGATCGCGCTCTGCAGATCGCCGATCGCAGCAATCTCAGCGCAACGCAGCGCGCCCTGACCGACAGCACTGCCCGCGTGCTGGCCACCACCCCGGCATTGCGCGCGCTGCTTGATGAAGAGCAAACCCAGCGACAGCTTGTGGCCGCGCTGTTCGGCAAGCTCAACAACACGCTGACCGAGGAGGATCGCCTGCGTCGCGAGCGAAGTTCCGAAGCGTTCAAGGCCTTGCCCGAAAGTGAGCGCCACGCACTTGGTGAACGCCTGAAGGCGGTGCGCGAGCAGATACCGGCACAGAAGGACGAAGCGGTGGCGGCACGCGCAGTATTGAGTAACCAGCGTGAAGCCATAGCCAGGCAGTTTCCCGCGTATGCCGACCTGGTAACTCCGGCAACGCCGCGACCTGAACAGCTGCGCCGCCTGCTCGGGCCTGGCGAGGCGATGCTGGTGGTCTATCCGGCCGGCTCCGCCACGCTGGTATGGCTGATCGGTGCGGAAGGACACAATGGTTTCAGCGCCAGCAAGCTCACCCGCGACGGACTCACCCGGCGCATTGTCGAGTTACGACCCATGCTCGACATCGCCAAGACCACTCCCGGATCCGAGCCCGCCCTGCAACCGGCGATGCTGCACGCGCTCTATCGCGAGATGTTGGCGCCGCTGGAGGCACCGCTGCGCGACGTACGTTCGCTGATCATTGCCACCAACGGGCCCTTGGCCAGTCTGCCTCTGGGGGCGCTGGTCAGCAGCCCGCCTACAGGCCGCGCCCCTCCGGCCTGGCTAATCCGGCAAATGGCCGTCACGCAGCTTCCGTCACCATCGTCGTTGCTCGCTTTGCGCCGCGTGGTACAACCCAAGGTCGCTGAAAAGGCTTTGCTGGGCTTTGGCGATCCGCTGTTCAAGCTTGCTTCATCAAGCAAGGCGAAGACTGTCCGCCCGACGGTCGCGACAGGAAAATCAAATCCGATGCGGGCCAACCTGACGTCGGAGGCCGCCCGGTACGATGCGGAATGGGGTTTCCGCTATGCCGACATGCCGCCGCTCCCCGAAACCCGCACCGAGCTTGTGGCCGTGGCGGCTGCACTCGGCGCCGATGAAAAGACTGACCTGGTACTTGGCGCCCAGGCAACGCGGCGCGCCGTAATCGATGCCGATCTGCTCGATCGCCGTGTCGTCGCCTTCGCGACTCACGGCCTGATGCCGGGCGAATTGCCTGGCATCTCGAAACCATCGCTGGCCATGGCCGCCAACGCCAACGAGCGCGAGTCGCCCCTGCTCGAACTCGACGATGTGCTCGGACTACGCCTGAACGCGCAGTGGGTGCTGCTGTCGGCGTGCAACACGGCAGCCGGCGAACAGGGCGGCGGCGCCATGTCGGGCTTGGTGCGCGGTTTCTTTTTCGCCGGCGCACGATCGGTGCTGGCCACGCATTGGTCGGTCGAGTCCGAATCGGCCGCCGCTCTCAGCACGGCCACCTTGAAGGCCTATGCCAACGGCGCCATTTCGCGCAGCGAAAGCCTGCGCCAGGCGCAACTGGCGATGATCGATGGCCAGATCGGCGGCGGCAAGTGGAGTCATCCATACTACTGGGCACCTTATGCATTGTTCGGCGACCCGGCGCATTGACCGTTCCTAACCCTGTTCAGCGTGCCGGATCCTTTCCTTTGACCAGCAAAGGCGCCATGTTGTCGGCTAGAGGTAGCTCCACCACGGCCAGCACGGCGTCGGTGAGCAGCCCGGCGCCAGAGGCACTTTCAAATGCGCCGTCATGAACGCTCACCTGCGGTTTCTATTGATTCGGCACAATGAAGAATGAACTTTCTGATTATGCTGATGTCGAATTGCGATGGA
>NZ_FLQY01000150.1 GCF_900089945.1 Candidatus Propionivibrio aalborgensis
TATTGATCCGGCCAGCTGAAGTATGAAGTTTCAGGCGGCATATTTGACACGGGGGTCGTGGAAGAAACTCTTGATCCGCTCGGGTGATTGTTCGAGTTTTGTCATGTGTTCCGATGCGGCGAGTTTCAACTTGGCTTTGGTGCGTACTGGCACCTTCGTGCCGATGGCATGCTTGAGGTCGGCATTCAGACGCTCCTCCGGATTCAGTTCCGGGCTATAGCTTGGCAGGTAGAAGAGCTCGATCTTGTCTTGGCGCTCTGCCGCCCAAGCTTTCACCGGCTTGCTGTGATGTACCCGCAGGTTGTCGAGAATCAGAAATACCTTCTTGCCGGCATCCTTGATCAGGGCTTCGAGGAACTCGATGAGCTTGTCTGAGTTGAACGCTTCGTCAATGATCATCCAGCGTGTCTTGCCCTGATTCGTTACCGTGGCAATCATCGATAGCTTCTGCCGGGTGCCGCCCACGGTGTAAGTGACTGGGGTCTTGCCGGCCGGCGCGTAGCAGCGACCGCGCACATCGGTATTGACCAAGGCGGTTTCGTCACCCCAGTGAATCTCGCCACCTTCCGCTTTGGCACGCTTCTCGATCTCGGGATATTGCTCATTGAGCCAGGCTTGTACGGCTTCCGGGCGTTGCTCGTAGGCTTTCTTGATCGGCTTCTGTGGGGTGAAGCCCCAGCGTGACAGATAGTTGCCCACACCTCGCACCGAGAGCTTGATGCCGTATTCGCGTTCGATCAACTGCATGACCGCCGCCCTGTTCCACAGCGCAAATTCCATCTTCAACTGCTCGGGCCGCTTGTCGCAGATCGTCCGCCGGATGACATCTTCCTGCTCTGCCGTCAGCGTTCGACCCTCACCAGATTCGCGCCCGCGTGGCGTCGGCTTCAAGGCCGCGTAGCCACCTTCTTCATGCAAATCGATGGCCAGTCGCACCGCCGGGTAACTCAACCCCGTCATGCCAACGATGGCCATCACCCCGTGTCCCTTCCGATGCAGTCGTACAACTTGCTTGCGCCTCTCGTGCAACTGCTCCAGCTTTTGATATCGAGCGTCTTCT
>NZ_FLQY01000151.1 GCF_900089945.1 Candidatus Propionivibrio aalborgensis
GCAGACCCCTATGGCTTTGCGGCCGAACTGCGACCGTCAACAGCCTCGGTAGTCACCGAATTGCCACAGATTGCATCGCGCTCCACAGTCACCGCCGGCAACAAAATGAGCGCTCCGATCTCGATCTATGAGGTCCACCTCGGTTCCTGGCGGAGAGCCGAGGGCGGCGGCTTTCCGGACTGGCAACGCATTGCCGAAACGCTGATCCCCTACGTTGTTGATCTCGGTTTTACGCACCTTGAACTTCTGCCGATCTCGGAGCACCCCTACGACGGTTCGTGGGGTTATCAACCACTCGGATTGTATTCGCCTACAGCACGCTTTGGTTCTCCCCAGGGCTTCTGTGACTTCGTGTCGGCGTGCCACGCGGCCAACCTTGAAGTTATCGTTGACTGGGTGCCAGCACATTTTCCGACCGACGCTCACGGGCTCGGAAATTTTGACGGCAGGCCCTTGTATGAACACGCCGATCCACGCGAGGGCATGCACCAGGACTGGGGAACGCTGATCTACAATTTTGGCCGGCGTGAGGTATTCAATTACTTGGTCGGCAATGCCCTTTTCTGGATCGAGCATTACGGCGTCGATAGTCTGCGCGTTGACGCGGTAGCATCTATGCTTTACCGCGACTACAGCCGTTCTCACGGCGAGTGGGTACCCAATATCTATGGCGGCCGTGAGAACATTGAAGCGATTCATTTCCTGCGTCGTATGAACGAAACAATCGGACAGGAATGTCCAAGTGCGGCGACCTTTGCCGAAGAATCCACAGCCTGGCCGGCAGTCACTCGTCCGCCGTCAATGGGGGGGCTGGGCTTCAATTACAAGTGGAACATGGGCTGGATGCACGATGTTCTGAGCTATATGGCGCTTGAACCGATCTATCGCCGCTATCACCACCACCAGCTCACCTTCGGTCTGCTCTACGCATTTACCGAGAATTTCGTCCTGCCCCTGTCGCACGATGAAGTCGTCCATGGCAAGGGCTCGCTGATCAATAAAATGTCCGGAGACTACTGGCAGAAATTCGCCAATCTGCGGGCACTGTACGGTTTCATGTGGGCGCATCCTGGCAAGAAGCTGCTGTTTATGGGCGGTGAATTTGCCCAGTGGAACGAGTGGAACGATGCGATCTCGCTTGACTGGAATCTGCTCGACTTCCCGCAGCACGATGGTGTGCGTCGTCTGATCAGAGACTTGAATCAGCTCTATCGCAAGACACCAGCGCTGTACGAACTTGATTTCGAGCCAGCCGGATTCGAGTGGATCTCGGCCAACGATTCCGATAACTCGGTGATCGCATTCATCCGTCGCGGATATGACCG
>NZ_FLQY01000152.1 GCF_900089945.1 Candidatus Propionivibrio aalborgensis
TGGCCACCGTGTATTTTGAATGGGAACAATAACCTCGGATACCGACCTCGAAGAAGGTCGGCCATGGCCGCTTGGGGCTCATTGGGATGGTGCGGGAGTCAATTTTTCCCTGTTCTCGGCCAATGCCGAGCGGGTGGAGTTATGCATCTTCGAAGGCAGTACGATACATACGCTGCCGCTCCCCAAATGCACCGATCAAGTCTGGCACGGTTACCTCCCTGGCGCCAGCCCCGGTCTTTGCTACGCGTTCCACGTATTCGGCCCAAACTCGCCAGGCCATCGCTTCGACCCGAGTCGCCTGCTACTCGACCCGTATGCGCGAGAACTGAGCGGCACTTTTTCCTACGATCCGCTGCCTTCATTTGCGAACAGCCCGAAGTCCTGCGTTACTGACGAGGCTTTCGACTGGGGCGACGATGCGCCTCCGTCGACTCCCTGGGCCGATTCGGTCCTTTACGAAATCCATGTCAAAGGTGCGACACGACTGCATCCGGGGGTTCCCAAAGCACTTCGCGGAACCTATGCCGGACTGGCTTCACCAGCCATGCTCAAGCATTTCAAGCGACTTGGTATTACTGCCGTCAACCTTCTGCCGGTGCACCACTTCCTTGATGAGCGACGCCTGCTCGACAATGGACTGACCAATTACTGGGGCTATAACACCCTGTCGTTTTTTGCACCCGAACCACGATATGCCGCTCGGGTTGGTGGCCAGTCCGTTATCGCGGAATTCCGCTCGATGGTGCGTTCGCTGCACGCGGCAGGTATCGAAGTCATTCTCGATGTTGTTTACAACCATACCGCTGAAACCGACGAGTTCGGACCGACCATCTCTTTTCGCGGCATCGACAACTCAAGCTACTACCGCCTGACAGGCAATGACCTGAATTACTATGAGAATTTCAGCGGTTGTGGGAATACCCTCAACCTCGCCCACCCGCGCGTTCTGCAACTGGTCATGGACTCCCTGCGCTACTGGGTTAGCGAAATGCATGTCGACGGTTTCCGTTTTGATCTGGCAGCGACACTCACGCGTGACAGCGGCTTCCTCGCTGCGGTCAGACAGGATCCAGTACTGGCAAGGATCAAGATGATTGCAGAACCCTGGGATCTCGGCCCCGACGGCTATCATCTGGGCAGATTTCCACCGGGCTGGAGCGAATGGAACGACCGTTTCCGCGATGTCACTCGTGCTTTCTGGCTGACTGGCGAATCCGAGCCGGCCGCCATGGCTCAGCGACTGGCTGGGTCTAGCGAGGTTTTCCGCTACTCAGGCCGGGCACCACAGGCTGGCGTCAACTTCATCACTGCGCATGATGGTTTTACCTTGCGCGACCTGGTCAGTTTTCAGGAAAAACATAACGAACTCAACGGTGAAGACAATCGCGATGGACATGGGCACAACATCTCCTGGAATTGCGGGGAAGAAGGCGTTAGCGACGACCCGATCGTCCTTCAGCGGCGCCATCACCTGCAACGAGCATTGCTGGCAACCCTTTTTGTCGCACAGGGAGTTCCGATGCTGCAAGGTGGTGATGAACTCGGCCGTACACAGTCCGGCAACAACAACGCCTACTGCCAGGACAATGACTTAACCTGGCTCGATTGGGAACATGCCGATACCGAGCTAATTGATTTTTCGGCCAAACTGATCGCCTTGCGACGGCGCTTCCCGCAGCTTCGTCGTTGCAACTGGCTGACCGGAGAAAGTAACAGTCGGGGGCAGCGCGACATTGTCTGGTGGCATCCCGGTGGACGCGAAATGTGTCACGATGATTGGCATTCACCACCACGGGGAGCATTGGGATTCGTATTGTCTCCCGCAGTCCCGAATGATGCGGATGAAAGCTCACAAACTCTGCTCGTCCTGATCAACCGGGATTCTGATGAACAGACATTTCACCTGCCATCAGGTTCCTGGCTTCAACTCTGCGACAGCAGTGCCGAATCCCCTTTCGCACGGTTGCCGCATCAAGGTGCCGTTTCATTAACCGCACGTAGCATTCAACTACTTTCTCAGGAATAGGACGATGCCCTTTCAAAGGCACAGTGGCATTCTGCTTCACCCCACATCGCTTCCCGGCCCGCATGGTTCGGGCGATCTGGGGCCATCGGCCTATTACTTTGTTGACTGGCTGGTCGCCGGAAGCCAAACCCTGTGGCAAGTTCTGCCTCTCGGCGGTATCGGCCCAGGCAACTCGCCCTATATGAGTCCTTCGGCATTTGCTGGCAACGAGTTGTTGATCGATCTGGCTCAGTTGCGCGATGCGGGTTGGTTGTCTGATGCGGACTTGTCTTCAGACCC
>NZ_FLQY01000153.1 GCF_900089945.1 Candidatus Propionivibrio aalborgensis
GCTTTTAATGACGGTCAGGTAGATTACCCATTGATGCAGCAGTACCGCATGGCGCGACTGCGTCTGGCAGCGGAAAAGTTTTTTGCCGATTCCCGACACAACCCTCGAGAGCAATTCACCGCGTTCTGCTCTGAAGCTCGGAACTGGCTTGATGACTACGCACTATTCATGGCCCTGGACAAAGAATACGGCGGTTGTGGGAGGGTCTGGCAGGACTGGCCGTCGCCTCTGGTTCGCCGTAATCCGGAGGCAATGAATGAAGCGGCGCAGACCCTCGCTGACGAATCGAATTTTTGGAAGTTTTGCCAATGGTGCTTCTACAGCCAATGGGCGGAACTCAAGGAGTACGCCAACAAACGTGGTGTTGAGATCATTGGTGACATGCCAATATTTGTTTCTGCGCACAGCGCTGACGTTTGGGCAAACCAGCAATTATTTGATCTCGATGACAAAGGTCGGCCTCGCGTTGTCGCCGGCGTACCCCCAGATTATTTCAGCGCTACCGGACAACACTGGGGCAATCCCCTGTATCACTGGCCAGCACATGAGAAGGAAGGCTATCGATGGTGGATCGAGCGCTTGCGTGCAACTCTCGCACTCTGCGATATAGTTCGGATCGACCACTTTCGCGGCTTCGAGTCGTACTGGGAAATACCCGCATCCTCGGAAACAGCCGTTGATGGACAGTGGCAACCCGGACCAGGAGCCGCTCTGTTCAATGCTATGCAAAATGCAATGGACAACCGGCAAAGTCAACTCAGCGATGTGCCCAGAATCATCGCTGAGGATCTGGGAATCATTACACCTGAAGTTACGGCTTTGCGCGAGTCGGTTGGTCTGCCGGGAATGCGAATCCTGCAGTTTGCTTTTGACGGACATTCCGACAATCTGTATTTACCGCACAGCTTCGAAACCAATACAGTCGTCTATACGGGCACCCACGATAATGACACGACTTGTGGTTGGTGGTCTGCGCTCGCACCTCATGAACAAGATTATGTTCGGCGCTATCTGGCCATCAGTGGCGAGTTCAACGAATGGGACCTGATCAGAGTCGCTTCGGCGTCCGTTGCCGCACTTGCGATCATACCCATGCAGGACGTACTCGGCCTAGATTCCACTTGTCGCATGAACTTTCCTGGGCATGCTGAAGGTTCCTGGGGCTGGCGCTTCGGCTGGCATCAGGTTGCCCCCTGGCATGCCGAACGCCTTGCAGAACTGACACAGCTTTACGGACGTGTCCCGAAACGCCAAACTGACATTGAGTAGCCAAGCAGTGCGAATTGCTGCTGCAAGTACTTGCAGGCAGTTCGCAAAGCAGAATACATGATGATGAAGTTTTTTAAATTGTACTTATGCAGTACAATCCCGTCGTTGCTCTTATTTCAGAACCAGTTTCTCCATTTTTTATAGGGATAAAATCATGGCCGAGACAACCACCAAAGCAGCCCCAAAGAAAGCGGCGACCAAAACCGTCGCTGCCAGCGCCAAGCCTGCGGCCAAGAAACCCGCAGCCAAGCCTACGGCTGCTAGCGCTAAGCCCGCAGTGGCCAAGCCTGCAGTAGTTAAGGCCGCGACTGCAAGCGCAAAGCCAGCCGCGACCGCCAAGCCGACCGTCGCCAAGGCTGCGACGGCAAAACCCGCTGCTCGTAGTGCCAAGCCTGTGACGATCAGCGACGAAGTACGTTATCGCATGATCGGTGAAGCGGCCTATTATCGCGCCGAAAAGAACCACTTCAAGAGCGATCCCGTACGCGACTGGATTGAGGCTGAAAGCGATATCGC
>NZ_FLQY01000154.1 GCF_900089945.1 Candidatus Propionivibrio aalborgensis
AGGCTTCTCGCTGGTGGCAACAAGTAGTCATTAGGCCGTTGGACCTCCTCCGGCACTGATTGTGCGCCGGGGGAGAGTCATCCAAGCTGGAAGATGCCGGCTGAGGGTTATGCGCGGGGCCCTATGCTAGCCGTTGGTTCACAGGCTGCGGTAGAGTGATTCATAATTCGCTGCGGAATCATCCCACGAAAAGTCCTGAACCATTGCTCGCCGCTGGACCCGAAGCCAGGTGGTCGCATCGCTGTAGAGTGCGCAAGCTTTCCGAACGCATTTGAGGAGTTCGGGTAACGTTGCTGCATCAAATACAAATCCGGTCGCCTTCTCTGCCTGAAGGTTTTCTGGAGTCACATCGAACACGGTGTCTGCCAACCCCCCCACTCGGCGCACGAGAGGCAACGTACCGTATCGCAAGGCATAGAGCTGTGTCAGCCCACAGGGTTCAAAACGCGACGGGACAAGAAAAACATCGGCGCCGGCCATGAAACGATGAGACATCACTTCGTCGTATCCGATATGCACGGCCACCATGCCCGGATTGTCCACAGCTGCGCGACGAAAACCAGCTTCCAGATTCTCATCTCCTGTTCCGAGAACAGCCAACTGGATACCCTCCTTGAGCAGGTCAGGCAAAGCAGCCAAGAGGAGATCCATGCCTTTTTGCGAAGTCAGCCTGCTGACGACGGCAAACAGTGG
>NZ_FLQY01000155.1 GCF_900089945.1 Candidatus Propionivibrio aalborgensis
AAGCTTGCAGTCCTTTTTCCCCTTGATGTTGGCCGCACTGTAACTCTTGCCGATAGCTGAGTCATTGGGATTCCATATCTCGTAATCCACTCCGTTGAGAATACCGGACAAATCACTACCACGCTCGCGCAACACTTCATCGAGGCCACAACCAAATTCAGGTGTGCGGATCTCGCTTGCGTACCTCGGACTGACCGTCGTGATCTTCCTGGAATGGACAAGCCCAGCCTTCATAAACGATATCTTGCCGCGAAATTCGATGCTCTTCGGCGTTAGCTCGCTCATCGGCAAACCCAGCTCCGGGTAACACTCCATCGGAAAAATTCCACGGAATGCCAGATTGTGTATGGTAAAAACAGTCGCTGTTTTCAGCCCAGGGTTCTGGGCAATGTAGACGGGTACCAAACCGGCATGCCAGTCATGCGCATGCACTATGTCAGGCCGCCAGCCGGGAGAGAGCTCGCCGGAGGCCATATGTGCGGCAACCCATCCAAGAAGGCCAAAACGGCGATGATTGTCGCTCCAGTCATGCCCGGCAGAATCTATATATGGATTGCCTTCGCGCTCATAAAGGAAAGGCGCATCGATTACGTAAGCCTCTATCCCACTGTCCGGCAAGCGACCGATGCGAATCGTCACGACTGCTGCGCCGAAAGCGGGACCAAACCGGAGGACGGGCTCGAGCCCGATCATTCCGTCAAGGATGGCGGGAAACCCGGGCAACAGAAGGCGGACATCCAGCCCGCGTTTGATAAGCGCCTGCGGCAGCGATGCAATGATATCGGCCAAACCACCCGTTTTGACTAAGGGATATATCTCGGCGGCGACATGCAGTATACGCATGATCCAGCAGCGGGCTATATGTCAGGCCAGTCGTTCGATCATCTGGCGTGTGACCAGGGTTACTCCATTCTCGGTTCGACGGAAACGCCTCGCATCATCATCAGCGTCTTCGCCAATTACCATCCCCGGCGGAATACGCACTCCATGGTCGATAATGACACGGTTCAATCTTGCCCCCCGGCCGATTTCGACATCCGGCAAGAGTACTGACCAGTTAACTTTGGCATGCGAATGAACACGGCACGATGAGAACAGCAATGAGCGGTTCATTTCACCCGAGATGATGCAACCACCTGAAACCGTCGACTCGATGGCCAGTCCATGACGATCAATCTGGTTGTGCACAAACTTTGCAGGGGGAATCTGCTGCTGATAAGTCCAAATCGGCCAGTTCCGATCATAGAGGTTCAACGAGGGCTCAGTGGCCGTCAAATCGACATTGGCCTCCCAATAAGCATCGATGGTCCCCGCATCGCGCCAATAATCTTCCTTGCCGGGTCCTTCTTCAGGTGCGTG
>NZ_FLQY01000156.1 GCF_900089945.1 Candidatus Propionivibrio aalborgensis
ATATCGCGCAGCAACTCGCTGTAAAGAAACTTTGCGTTGAAGATATAAATGCCCATACTGCATAACGAACTACCCGGCTTGCCAGGCATTGGAGGCGGGTCAGCCGGCTTTTCAACAAAATCCGTGACGCGCCCGCTGGCATCCACTGCAATCACTCCAAACCCGGTCGCATCCTTGCGCGGCACTTCGATGCACGCAAGCGTGCACTCGGCCCCGCTCTCGACATGGTCGACCAGCATCGCCGCATAGTTCATTTTATATACGTGATCGCCCGCGAGAATTACCACATACTCTGGCGCTGGCCTGTAGTTCTCCAGAATATCAATATTCTGGAAAACAGCATCAGCCGTTCCACGATACCAGGAGTCTTCGTCAACGCGCTGTTGGGCTGGCATCAGGTCAACGAACTCGTTGACCTCACCGCGCAAAAAACCCCAGCCACGCTGAAGGTGGCGTAGCAAACTGTGCGATTTGTACTGAGTGATGACCCCGATACGGCGAATATTGGAATTAACGCAGTTGGACATGGCAAAATCGATGATCCGATATTTGCCACCAAAATAAACAGCGGGTTTTGCCCGACTGTCGGTTAACTCGAACAATCGGCTTCCACGACCACCGGCAAGCACCAGCGCAACTGCTTTGCCGGGTAACTGAAAAGTTCGCCTCTCTATCATTTTGGCAC
>NZ_FLQY01000157.1 GCF_900089945.1 Candidatus Propionivibrio aalborgensis
ATGGGCTCAATCTGGTTATAGACGCCGAAGGCCTTGAGCACCGAGAAACTCAGTGCCAGCAACGGTACGATCGACAGCAGCGTGGTGTACACCAGACTCATGGCGCGTAGCGTGAGCTGACCGCCCACCAAGTCACGTGTCAAGATAAACACGGTACGCAAGCCTCGTTGGGCGCGCTCCTTCCAGAGCGGAAGCGGCGTCTCCGCCACGCCCCAGACCGACTTCTCGAATCGGCCATAAAGCGCTTTTGCATTTTGTTTCATTTGCTGACCTCAAGTTGTAGCCGCAAGGTAACGGCTCGTTCATTCACTCCATTCGATTCGTTCATTGTGTTTGCCTGGGCTGACTTGTCCAATGGCCCGGGAACGATTCGTGCGGCGGGAATGCCGCCGGTCAACACTAGTTCAGCGATGATCGCATCACTGCGTCTAGCCGCCAGTTGCAAGAGCATCTCCTCGGAGACGGCCTCCTCAGTGATCAGGCGATCAACAAGACCTTGATAGAACGCCGGCAATGGGTCTGACATGGGTTTGCCGGTTTGCGTTGCATCGCGCGGGCCGGATTCGCCGGCTGGAACGTATGGATCGCCGATCATGGTCTCACTTTGAAGCGCTTTGCGTTTTAGCGTGGACAGAACCTCCGGTGCGTAGTGTTGGATAAACATCTCTTCGATCGCGTGCTGAACACGTGGGTTCGACGTGTCGATCGGGCCCGGGTCCTCACCGCGGATCAACTCGATGCCCATGCGCTGCACAATTTCACTGCGAACTGCACGTGATTTCAGCGCAACCGTGTCCATATTGGCAGCGTAGGTCGGCGGTACGATCAGAGTCAAGGACGGGCGAGCCTTGAGCGCGCGCGCGACAGTGCCCAATTTCTGACGTTCGGGAGGGGCGATGTCAGCGCTTCCGGGTTCAAAATCGATACTGTCGAGCTTCTCGTCGCCGGAGCCAAACAGTGCGCCGAGCGCCTTGAATGGTGCCAAAATGACGCTGCCGAGCAGGTTTCCGATGGCTTTGCCGATTACCGCACCGTAATCGAACTGCGGGTCGTTCAAGTCTCCGCTGACGGGCAGTTCGACATCAATTACCCCTCTGGAATCCTTCAGAATAGCCAGGGCCAGTTCGAGCGGCAGATCCAGGGCTTGCGGACTTTCGACTTTCTCGCCAAGCTCAACCTGTTTGAGGACGATCTTGTTCTCACCCTGCAGGTGACCGCTCTTGACGCGATATTGAAGATCCATTGCGAGCCTCCCGGAAGCGATGCTGTAACCGGCAAATTTCGCGACGTAGGGTGAGAGCGAGGTCATTTCAAGGTTACGGAAAGTCATGTCGATTTCGGTAAATCTCTCGGGCTTCAGTATGCTGATCTGGCCGCGGATCTTTGCCGATCCATATTTGTCGACACGGGCGTCAAGTTGCACCTTGGCGCCATGATTCGGATCGCTTCCGATCCCGGTGATAACTCCCTTCAACTCGTGCATTCGCGTGCCGAACTGAGGACGCAGGCTCTGATCCGCAAATTCGAGCGTGCCTCCGGACACCCGTACGAAAGCGATCGTGAACGGGAACAGATCGCGTTCCACGATTTGCGCCTGAATGTCATCCTGTTGCTCGTCGGCAGGCGCCTTGTCGCCCGAAACTTGAATAGCCTTCTGTTCTTCCGTCGCATCATTCTTGTTCGGCTGTCGCAGCACATCCATCAGATTGACCGACTGGTCTGCGGCGATAATCAAACGTCCGGACGGCCTATCGACCCGCAACTCGCCGATGTCCAGGCGATTCGGCTCCAGTGTCACAACGATATCGTCGCTGGCAACTGAATCCCAGGAAAGGAATGTTCTCTTCGGTTGGATCTCTTCGAGCAGCAACCGGTCAAGCGCAACGCTGCCCTCATAAGCCAATCGGGAGCCTGTCGGGTTGTTGTACCTCAATCGCCCAGACCCCGAGAGGGTGCCGGAGACAAGTTTCAGCTTGGCGAATTCCGACAGATACGCTTGCGCGGGGACCAGTTCGACACCGGCCAAACTGATTTTCAGGTCTGAAGTGCCACCATCTGCATGAACGTTTCCGCTGGCCGCGATGTCGCCCCCACTATCGAGGCGAGCCTTGATATCGAGGGACATCGGCGACGCACTCGAAGTGGAAAAATCCTTCGCTTCACCGCGGAGTACATTCAAACCGAGGGTCATCGGAGGCGTGAGGCGGTGATCCTCGAAACCGACCGCGATGTCAGCAGCTTTGGCTGACTTCAGCGCCAGCCGCCAGGCGCGGGCCTGCTCCTGCCTGCTCTGTGCTGTCGTGCGGGCGGTGTCGGGCTGCGCGTCAGGATCTGCCATTTCCAAAGCCTTGCGACTCACATTCAGACCGGCAAAATTTCCTTGGGCATCAAGTCCAATTCGCGTCTTGCCATTGGCCAGAACGAGCGATTCGGCAGTCATCAGCCGATCCTCCAGTTTGAAAACGCCTCCACTCAGCGCCACACTACTCAAGCGCAGCATTTCGCTTGCATCATCGGGACTGCGCATCACGGCGTCCGACAAGCTTGCGCTCAGACCGTCGCCAGTAACATCGAGCGGCCCGTCAGCGAATGCAATGCGGAGGGATTTGGCGCCAAAATCCGCCGCTGACGCGCCACCGGTCCCGGCCGGGGGGTCGAGCGCCGCGACATCGGCCGACTTGAGTTTCAACGTTACATCGTCGAAACGCGCATCAACACCGTTTGCAAAGCTGATTGAACGTGTTGCGAATGATGCGTCGCGGACGTTGATCCGATTGGTGTTTCTCTGGGCCTGGAAATTCGAGAGTGCCGTTCGCACAACAGTGGCCTCGATCCTGGTGTCACCGCCGTCCTGAGTCAGTGACAGCGTGTCGCTGGCGATCTCCGAGCGGCCAATTTCCATAGTGTCACCGCCAAGCTGGAGCTGGACAGCGCTCAAAGTGCTGTGCGGCTCATCAATCCCGAGTTTGAGCTGAGTATCTGCAGCAACGAACCGGGTCTGGCCGGCTTCGATGACCACTTCAGAGACGCCCAACGAGTCCGAACCGCTTTTCAGTTGCGCCCCGGAGATCGTGAGCCGCGGGTGGTTCAGCACGAAACTCAATCCGGCCGGGCCGAATTCAGCGCTCGGGGCCGTATCCAGAGACACACTTGCAAGCTGCACTTTCAGCTTGTTTGCCGCGTCGGAGAAGCTCAATGCCATCTCCGACACCTCTGCGTCGGTTGCCGAGATTCGCCACGGTTTTGCGAGAGTTGTGGCCGTTGCGTTTGCCTCCTTGTGGGCTGATTCGGAGACGGCATTCGTCGGGGGCGGTTCAAACGCCGCAGCAGCCGAAGCCGGGAGCACCAGTCTTACCCAGTCCACGTTGCCATGGTCGTCCTGCACAGCGGCGACACGGCCCTTCGTTAAGCTGACGCTCGCCAAGCTGATTTGGTGTGCAGCCAGGTCGACTCGTCCTTGCTTCAGGGCGAATGCCTCGAATGCCAACAGTGGTGAGGGCACGCCAGGGGCACTCAAGGAAAATTCGGCGATTTCGAGAGCAACATCATGTACGGTTCCGGCAATCGCCCCGTTCTGATCAAGCGCCAAATCGTAGCTGGCGGCGGCGCTGATATTGCCTGCGAGGGAATCGAGCCTGAACAGACGCGAAAGGCTTGCAGCCAGCGTTACCGCCTTGAGGTTGCCTAGCGCAACTTCCCCATTCGAAGCGAACGGGTCCAGCGTCAGCTCGCCACTCGCGTCGAGTGTTTCACCAAGGCGTGTTCGCACCGATAACCGATAGTGTGCCGGCTGAGCGTGAAGGCTCGAAAGATTGCTGATATCTACCGAAAGAGGTTCGATGTGTGCCACCAGCGGCTCGTCGAGAAATTCATCCGAGATCTCAAGGCGACCATCGCTCAGCGAAAGCCTGGATACCACAAATCGCGGTAAAGGCGAATCCTGCGATTCCGGTTCGTCGGCGATCAGTCGTTCGAGCAGTGCGCTGAAGCTATGTCGCCCTTCCTTGTCGAAATTCAGGCGCGCGACCGGTGCCTCAAGAGAGGCGAGCGAAAAGGTCCACGCTTGATCGACGACGCTGCGCATAGCGAAATCGATCTGCAAGCGCTTGAAGCTCAGTATTGGTGAACCTTCGGTGTTAGAGAGAACGAGATCGCCGACTTCGAACGTCAACAGTAGGGGATTGCAGCGTACCTCGCCGACGCTTATCGGGTGTCCAAGTTTTTCGGGCACCTGTTTCTCGATCTGCCACTTGACGATTGCCGGCAAGGCGAAGAAGCCAAAGATCAGATAGAGCGCGAACAGCAGCACGGTGGCGCACACCGGTTTGCTCAAAAGAACTCTTCGCATCCTGTCAGGCATAGTTGGGGTTTCACGGTACGGAGGTTGGCCGATCCTGCATGTTTGTGGTCAGCGTGCAACAAGGCGAAGGTCTTCGCGCTAGCTTTGAACGTTGGAAAGCCAAAGTTTCAGCCCAAGACGCGGGACTGGTTTGGCCGATTTCGGCGACGCCCCACTAGGCGCCGAGGATATCTTCGTGTTGCTCGATGTGGGGTCGCATGGACGCAGCTAACGTAGCGGCAGCCTACGCTTGATTTCTGTAGTGGATTGGTATCGACAACACAATCCTTGAGGCGTTCCGGTGCGCGAGACAGATCGATCCGACACGGGCATTCAGGCGGTCAGTTTCGAATCAACCAGCGCCTCAATTTCATTTACTGAATCGACGAGATTCACGTCAAACTCGAAATCGGAAAAATCCAGGCCAAAGGCCTCTTCGAGATACATGACCAGAGTCATCATCGAGAACGAATCCAGCCGACCGCTGACAAACAGTGACTCACTATCAGCAAACCCTTTGTGATCGCGGTGGTTCTCCAAGGCTTTTGTGAGAAATTCACGTAATTTCTGCTTTGCGTCTAATTCCATCAAGCGACTCCAAAAAGGCTTGCCATGAACAAGAGTCGTTCAAGCAGTGTGTGAGTGAACGCTTCACCACCAAAAACATGCAAGCATACAACGAACGACCATACGAACAGGATGGAATATAACCTTCCGAAAATACTGGTCGGGGGGCGAATCCCCACGCTCGCACGGACCTGTGATATGCCGATACCCGTCGCCAATACCGCACAGTAGAAGAGGTAGCTGGTGAAGCTTTCAATGGCACCAACTAGCCCCATCTTGGCAACGCTATCGATTTGCCGGAGAAAATGCCACAGGGCGTTGCCCACCCCTGCGGCCATGAAGGTCGCGAAGAACATCCTCAGACGCGGGTAACTCCGGAACATCGTGAAGAATGTTGGGACGAAGAAAAAATCGACGAGCAGTTCCTTGAAATAGTAGTGAAACCGATTGAAATACTCCATCAGGGTTCTTGATTCGAGTGGCCGCCAACAGCCACGTGGCAACCTGTAGCCGGCCAAACGGGCGATGCCGATGAACAGAGCGGACCAGTATGCGATTTTCAGAGCGTATTTCGCCGTCGACAGGATTAGACAATGCCAGCCGATCGCAATCGGGTAGGGCTGATGGCTTAGGAATGCATCCAGCGCTACTTCTACGCTCGGTATTTGCATCTGCTCCTCGAATACCCAACT
>NZ_FLQY01000158.1 GCF_900089945.1 Candidatus Propionivibrio aalborgensis
GGTGATGATCGAAGGGCCTGGCCACGTACCGATGCACATGATCAAGGAGAACATGGACCTGCAACTCGAACAATGCAGCGAAGCCCCGTTCTACACGCTCGGCCCGCTGACCACTGACATTGCTCCCGGTTACGACCACATCACCAGCGGCATTGGTGCCGCCATGATCGGCTGGTTCGGTACGGCCATGCTCTGCTACGTGACGCCGAAGGAGCATCTCGGCCTGCCGGACAAGGACGACGTCAAGGAAGGCATCATCACCTACAAGCTCGCTGCGCACGCCGCCGATCTGGCCAAGGGCCACCCCGGCGCGCAGATCCGCGACAACGCGCTGTCCAAGGCACGTTTCGAGTTTCGCTGGGACGACCAGTTCAACCTCGGCCTCGACCCCGACAAGGCCAAGGAATTCCATGACGAGACGCTGCCCAAGGAATCGGCGAAGGTCGCCCATTTCTGCTCGATGTGCGGCCCGCACTTCTGCTCGATGAAAATAACCCAGGATGTTCGCGATTTCGCCGCGGCGCAGGGGATCGAAGAAAGTGAAGCGCTGAACATGGGGATGGAGACCAAAGCGGTCGAGTTCGTGAAGAGCGGTGCAGAGGTCTATCGCAGGGTTTAGTTTCCGTCGACGATGCCGTAATAGTCCTTGAGCAAATGCGGGCTGGTTATATCAGGGAATCGAACTAGAATCAGTTAAGCGGGGTCTTACAAAAGATCTCAGACGTCATTGATTGGATGGTAGCCTAGTGGGATCGCGAAGCGATAAACGGAGTAACCGTAGCCCATGAACGCTGCAACCATACTCATCGTCGACGACGAACCGACCAACCTGTCGATTCTTTCCAACCTGCTACGGCCGGACTACCAGGTACGCGCCGCCAATTCCGGAGAGAGCGCGTTGCGTGCGGCAGCCAGCGAGCCACGGCCCGACCTGCTGCTGCTCGACGTGATGATGCCCGGCATGGATGGTTATACCGTGCTTGAGCGTTTGCGCAGCAACCCCGCCACCGCCGACATCCCGGTAATCTTCCTCACCGCCCTGGCCGAAGCCAGCGACGAAGAGCGAGGCCTGCAGCTTGGTGCCGCCGATTTCATCACTAAGCCGATCAAGCCGCTTGTCATGCTGGCGCGGCTGCGCACCCAACTCGAAGCCAAACAGGCGCGCGACTGGATGCGCAATCAGAACGCCGTTCTCGAAGCCGAAGTCGCACGGCGCATGGCCGAGAACGACATGACCCAGCTGGTCAGCATCCGGGCGCTTGCCCACCTCGCCGAGACGCGCGACCCGGAGACCGGAAACCATATTCAGCGCACGCAGAACTACGTTCACTTGCTGGCCGAGCGACTCAGACACCACCCGCGGTTTTCATCCTTCCTCAGCCGGCACAACATCGATCTGCTGACCAAGTCGGCACCGCTGCACGACATCGGCAAGGTCGGCATCCCCGACAGCATCCTGCTCAAACCCGGCCCGCTCACCACGGACGAGTGGGAGATCATGAAAACCCACGCCAAGCTGGGTTCCGACGCTATCGAAAAGGCCGAGAGCGACGCCGAGATGCGCCTGGACTTCCTCGTCCTGGCCAAGGAGATCGCGCACTGGCATCACGAGAAATGGGACGGCAGCGGTTATCCCGATGGTTTGGCCGGTGACGACATCCCGATTTCAGCCCGGCTGATGGCGGTCGCCGATGTTTTCGATGCCCTGATCTCGACGCGGGTGTACAAATCGGCGATGCCGTTTGCCGAAGCGGGCAAGATCATCGCCGCCGGACGTGGCAAACACTTCGATCCTGATGTCGTCGATGCTTTCCTTGACAACCTTGCCGAGCTGACCGCCATTGCCGAGCGCTACCGGGACGAGGCCTGAGCGGTGGCGCGAGCCTGGCCCCTGTCTGCCCGCCCAAGGTGACCTGATGACGCAGCGTAACTCATGACGGCCGACGCGCCCGCGCCAGTGCCCGGAACAACCCGGCCGGATGCAGGTGGGTTCCGGATCCCCCTGCCATGGCTCGGGGCAATATTCGCCTTTCTCATGGCGGCCATACTGGTGAGTGCGCTGATCTGGCGCCTCGAACTGAATCGACTCGAACTACTGCGCGAACAGGTGTCCCGCCAGGGCGCCTATCGTGCACAGTCGATCCGGAACCAGATCGAACGCAGCACGACGGTGACCTATGTCCTGGCCGAACTGCTTCGCCATGGCCATGATCATGGCCATGGCACGGGCATCGATTTCGAGGTGGTGGCCAAACAGATGCTGCGGCTCTATCCTGCGGTGTCCGCGTTGCAATTGGCGCCCGGCGGAATAATCAGCCAGGTCGTGCCACTCGCCGGCAACGAAAAGGCCATCGGTCACAATCTGCTGCTGGACCCGGCGAGAAACAGGGAGGCCTTTATCGCACGCGATACCGGACAACTGACGCTGGCCGGGCCATTCAATCTGGTTCAGGGCGGACAGGGATTGCTCGCGCGCCTACCGGTATTTCTGGATGACGCCAGCGGCCCGCATAGCTTCTGGGGCTTTACCATTGCGCTGTTGCGCTTCCCCGAAGCCCTGGTCGGCGTCGGGCTGTCGCAACTGGCCGAACAAGGCCTCGAGTACGAACTGTGGCGCATCGACCCGGGCAGCGAAACAAAGCAGGTCATCGGCGCTTCGGTGTCCCCAAGTCTGATCGACCCGGTGAACGCCGTAGTCGATCTGCCTTATGGCAACTGGACACTGAGCGTTGCGCCCGTCAACGGCTGGAGCGATCCTCTCGGGCTTGCGCTGAAATCCGCGCTTGGACTTGTCTTCAGCCTGCTGCTGGCGTTCCTGTTCAAACTGCTGCTTGAGTCAAAGCAGCACGAGCGGAGGCTCGAAAGCGAGGTCGCCAAGCGGACGGCCGAAATATTCGCTACGCAACGTCAGTTGCAGGCGACCCTGTCCGCCATACCGGATCTGATGTTCGAGATCGGGCTGGACGGCCGGATTCACGGAGCACACTCCTCATGCACCGATTCACTGATCCTGCCTGGCGATTCCGTCGGCAGGCTGCTTTCCGAGATCGTTTCCGGTGAAGCCTGGTCGGCAACTCAGGCGAGTCTGAACGAGGCGCAGGAACGCGGCAATTCGACCGGCCTGCAAATCCATGTGCCATTCGGCCAGGAGAGCCGCTGGTACGAATGCTCCATTGCCCGCAAGGAGGTCGCAGTCGGGGATGAGCCGCGTTTCATTCTACTGGCTCGCGATATCACCCGGCGCAGGCTTGCGGAGGCGGGGCGGCAGAAGTTTGCCATGCTGGCCGAAAGCAGCAGCGAATTCATCGGCATGTGCGACCTCGACTTGAAGCCATACTATGTGAACCCTGCGGGCCTGCGCATGGTCGGGCTTTCCGACCTGGCCGCCGCCTGCCAGGTCAGTGTACAGGATTATTTTTTCCCTGAGGATCAGCGGTTCATCGCGGAGGAATTCTTCCCGCGCGTGTTGCGGGAGGGTCATGGCGACGTGGAGATCCGCTTGCGCCATTTTCAGACCGGCGCGCCGATCTGGATGTTCTACTACCTCTTCAGCGTCCGCGACCCCAGCGGCGAGGTCGTCGGATGGGCCACCGTAAGCCGGGACATCACCGACCGCAAGCAGGCCGGGGATGAACTGCGCAAGCTGTCGCAGGCGGTCGAACAAAGCCCGGAAAGCGTCCTCATCACCGACGCCGAGGCGCGCATCGAGTACGTCAATGACGCCTTCGTCCATGCGACCGGCTACAGCCGTGAGGAAGCGATCGGCCGCAACCCGCGCTTCCTCCACTCGGGCAAGACGCCGCGCGAGACCTTTGTGGCCTTGTGGGCGGCGCTGACCCAGGGACAGACGTGGAAAGGCGAGCTCTACAATCGCAAGAAGGATGGCAGCAGATACACCGAATTCGCCATCATCACGCCGATCCGCCAGCCCGACGGGCGCATCAGCCACTATGTGGCGGTCAAGGAAGACATCACCGAGAAGAAGCGTATCGGTCAGGAACTGGACGGCTATCGACACCATCTGGAAGAACTGGTCGCCGAGCGCACTGCCGAACTGAGCGTGGCGCGTGTGCAGGCCGACGCCGCGAACCAGGCTAAGAGCAGCTTCCTGGCCAACATGAGCCACGAGATCCGCACACCGATGAACGCCATCATCGGCCTGACGCACCTCATCCAGCGCGACGGCGTGACACCGGAACAGGCCGAACGGCTGGAAAAAATCAGTGGCGCCGGGCGGCACCTGCTGGGCATCATCAACGACATCCTCGACCTGTCCAAGATCGAAGCCGGCCGCATGCAACTGGAAAGCACCGATTTCCATCTTGCCGCGATACTCGACAACGTCGCATCGATCATCGGCGATTCTGCGCGGAGCAAGGGGCTGACGATCGAGCTCGACCGCGACGGGGTGCCGCTGTGGCTGCGCGGCGATGTGACGCGCCTGCGCCAGGCGCTGCTCAACTATGCCGGCAACGCGATCAAGTTCACCCGGCAGGGTTCCATTACGCTGAGCGCCGAGTTGCTGGAAGATGTTGACGGCGAATTGCAGGTGCGCTTCACGGTGACCGACACCGGTGTCGGGATCGAGCCGGAAAAGCTGGAGCGCCTGTTCCAGGCCTTCGAACAGGCCGACACCTCGATCACGCGCCGCTACGGCGGCACCGGCCTCGGGCTGGCCATCACCCGGCGACTGGCGGAACTGATGGGCGGCGAGGTCGGTGCGCAGAGTACGCCGGGGGTGGGCAGCAGCTTCTGGTTTACCGCCCGACTGCAGCGCGGCCACGGTGCCATGCCCGCCGAAGTGAAGGCTGCCAGCACCGAGAGCATTGAAACGCAGTTGCGCCGGGCGCACGCCGGCGCCCGCATTCTGCTTGCCGAAGACCAGCCGATCAACCGTGAAGTCGCGCTGGAACTGCTGCACGGTGCCGGTCTGGCGGTCGATGTGGCGGCCGACGGCCGGGAGGCGCTGGATAAGGCGCGCTCGACGGCTTACGCGTTGATTCTGATGGACATGCAGATGCCGAACATGAACGGCCTCGAAGCCACCCGCGCCATTCGCGCCCTGCCGGGTCGCGGCAAGACGCCGATTCTGGCGATGACCGCCAACGCCTTCGACGAAGACCGGCTGGCTTGCGAAGAGGCCGGAATGAACGACTTCATCACCAAGCCGGTCGAGCCCGATGCCCTCTATCACATCTTGCTGGTCTGGCTGTCGGCGGGGTCATCGCCAGCAACGTCGACCGGGTCTGACTATCGGGCGACTCCGGTTCTGCGCATTGACCCGGCGCTTCCCGCATCGCGCGCAGTGCCGTCGCCGGTGCCACTGCCGCAATCCGTGGCCGAATTCGAGGGGCTCAACACGGTGCGCGGGCTGGTTGCACTGCGTGGCGACACGGCTGCCTACCTGGCGCTGTTGCGGCAGTTCGCCGCTCGCCACGGCGACGATGCCCGCCACTTGCGCGATGAGCTGGCAGCAGACCAGAGCGATGCCGCCCGGCAACGGCTGCACGCGCTCAAGGGCGTGGCCGCCACGCTCGGCGCGAGTACCGTCCAGTCGGCTGCCGAAGCGCTGGAAAAGGCCTTGCGCAGTGATGCCCCGGCGACTGCGCAGATGGCGCTGCTCGACACCTTGCAGGTCGAACTGGGCGCGCTGGTCGTCATTCTCTCGTACCAACCTGAAGCGGCTGCGGATAGCGAGGGTGGAGCGGTTGGCGAGGGTGGTGTGGGTGGTGAGGGCATCGGGATGCTGGCCAGCCACGGCCAGATACGACGGCTGCTCGAACAACTGGAAACACAACTGGCCAGCGACGACACCGCAGCAGGCGATCTGTTCGCGGCCAACCGGCCGGTCCTGCTGGCCACCTTCGGTTCGGCGGCCATGCAGTTGGGCCGGCGGATCAGCGACTTCGACTATCCCGCAGCGCTGGAATCGCTGCGGGTGCTGCTGCGCCGTGCAAAGGGAAACTGAGCTGGCAACGGGCGAAGAGAACTGGCGTCTGCTACGCGTGTAGAAGTGCCGTGTGTTGTTTCTGGCGCAGCCACGCCACAAGCGCATCGCCAGGCATTGGCCGGGCGTACAAAAAGCCTTGAATTTCATCGCAGCCGTGGTGCCTGAGACTGGCCAGTTGCTCGGCG
>NZ_FLQY01000159.1 GCF_900089945.1 Candidatus Propionivibrio aalborgensis
TCTGTATCTGTATCTGTATCTGTATCTGGTGGCGTTACAGTAACGTTACTCTCAGCTTTGACTTTTGCACGATGCCTTGCAACCCTTGACGCGCTTGAGTCTGAGACGAATTGGCGCTTGTCCCACGCGGTCGGTTGGTTGTCGTCGTTAATGAGTGATTTAGACACAAAAAGCGCCTTTGTGCGTAACCACTCTTCGTTACTGATACGGAGTTGAAACGCTACTTCTTCATCTTGTAACGTTACATTGCCGTTACATCGAATGCACAGCAGCATAACGAAGCGGCGCTGGTCTGCCTCGCTCATCATTTGGACCTTGGCGTCATTGGCAAATTCTCCGTAGAGCCTGAACCACGGATTAGGCATTAGAAGCACTCCATTCCGCTGCGCTGTCCTTCTTCTCGCCTTTAAGCATTTACGCGGCCCGAGTTTTGCTCTCTTCGGAGTGCGAAAACACGTCTGGGCGTATTACCCGGAGGTACATCAAGCGTGCGTTTGGGATGCCAGCTTTTCTCCATTCGGCCACCGATGGCGGCTTGATTTCGCACAGCCTGGCGACGGCGGTTGTCCCGCCTAGTGCATCAATAATTTTGTTGGTATCCATTCCCGTATCTTAGGTGGCTCTAAAATAAAAGTCAAGAACATTAAATCAATCTCACCTCAAGAGAGAGCGTGTAAATATTTTCAACAAAACGTAGGAATACTATTGACAAGCGTATTAAGCTGACCTAATATCAACTTAACGCATCACGAAACACGAATCACAGAGCAAGCGAGTAACGGCAGAACAGCGCCGCCAGTCGTGGCCCACCACTCACCGAGGATAGGGGGCTAAGCGAGAGTGATTTGAGGCGGGTGTAGCAGGGCAAGTGAAGTTGCAGTTGGTTTTGGCTCATAGCATCAGACGGTTCGTGCGCTTGGCGGGGCCTCCTTTCAAGTACTTCGGTACTAACCCTGCCAAGGGGCCGCGAAAGACTTTGGCGAGTCTTTCGGAAAAAGTAACGCAAATGGGGCTGGCGATCCCATGCGAACCGGGCAACACCTAGCAGCAAGAGGCACATGCGGCCAGCCTCGTATTCAATGGCCGAGCAAACCGGACTGGCGCGGAAAGCGGCCAGCGTGACGGGAGAACGAAAGCCCCGCGACGAGTGGATAGACACGGAGCGCACGGTGAGAAGACTTCGAGTTATCACGTGGAAGGCGACCTGACTAGCGGAATAGACGCTCAAGCGCTCAGCGCCGCCGGGGGGAGTGCCCGGAACGATTTTAAGCGCGCACCAAACAAGTGGCGTGAGATTGGTATCTAAGAAGCCTGTACTAACCCATTTTTGAGCATTCGCATAATGAACATTGAAGCCATCCTCTACCCTGCCCCGCATCCGTTGCCGCCTTCTGGCGCCGACTATGTTAGGCCGCATGACATGGACGGCAAGCAGCCAGATGACGGCCTGCGCATCTGCAACGTGTGCGGTGGCGCCTTCGCAGAAGAAGGAATGGCGATCAAGCAGAACGGAGACATAGGCAAATCCTGCAAAAGCTGTTCGGACGCAGGGAAAGAGCGGAGCAAGGGAAGGATCAGGAAGTCCAGGGCAAAGCCAAAGCCCGTTGT
>NZ_FLQY01000160.1 GCF_900089945.1 Candidatus Propionivibrio aalborgensis
CGGCCAGCGTGACGGGAGAACGAAAGCCCCGCGACGAGTGGAGAGACACGGAGCGCACGGTGAGAAGACTTCGAGTTATCACGTGGAAGGCGACCTGACTAGCGGAATAGACGCTCAAGCGCCAAGCGCCTCCGGGTGGAATGCCTGGAACGATTTTAAGCGCGCCGATCAAGTCCGGGAACGATAACGCTAGTCCGGTGAAAAAACGAATGGCTACCTCAGAACGGCGCGCACCAAACAAGGGGCATGAAATGAGTATCGAAGAAGCCTGTACTAACCCATTTTTGAGAAACAGACTGATGAACATCGAAGCAATCCTATACCCAGCAGCGCATCCGTTGCCGCCTTCCGGC
>NZ_FLQY01000161.1 GCF_900089945.1 Candidatus Propionivibrio aalborgensis
GACTTCGAGCGATTGACAAGAACACTTGGCTGCCTTCCACAAAGCGCCTACTGCCGAATTCGCGCAGGTCATCAGTCACTCCGGATCATCACCTTCCGAATAAACCGGCGTATTCTTGGGACCGTGCCGTTGGCTGATGTCATAGTCCGAATCAGTCAGTCGGCATCAACGACACGTTGATCAACGCGAATTCAAAAGGTGTACGCCATGCCTCAGTCTTTCACCGGACGTCTGCAGCACCTCGTGTTTCTCCTGGTTCTCTTCGTGGCGGCCCTGCACAGCGCCTGGGCGGCAAAGCCGGAGCAATTGCCGGCGCTGAATATCGACGTCCGCGAAACCTCGATTTCGGGCCTTTCTTCCGGGGCCTTCATGTCGGTGCAGTTTCAGGTGGTCTATTCGTCGATCGTCAAGGGTGCGGGCATCGTGGCCGGAGGCCCGTATTTTTGCAGCCAGGGCAGTCCATTACGAGCGACCACCCAATGCTCGTGCACTCTCGATCCTGCTCATGATCTTTGCAGCGTGTCGTCTAACAGCACCAATGTGTCGACATTGGTCAGCGACACCCGCCAATTTGCGGCCCAAGGGTTGATCGACGATCCGGCCAATCTGTCCCGCCAACGCGTTCTCATCGTTTCCGGCGAAAAGGACGAAACGGTGCCGCCTCAGGTGGCCGCGCAGCTGTCCGACTACTACGGCCAACTGGCCGTACGCGCGTCGAATCGATCCGAAGTGCGACTGAGCAAGGCGGCGCACACGATGCCGACCGTGAACTACGGCAAGGATTGCGGGGTGGCCGAATCGCCCTACCTCGGCAAATGCCATTACGATACCGCCAAGGCCATTCTCGAATGGGTGTATGGGCCGCTGAAGAAGCCACAACAAGGCCAGGCTCTCGGCCGCTTCATGCAGTTCGACCAGCGCGGCTATTTACCCAAGGATCGCTTCACGTGGACCACCGGCATGGACAATACCGGCTGGGCTTACATACCCGAAGCCTGTGAGCGGGGCGAAGCCTGTCGTTTGCATGTCGTCCTGCATGGCTGCAGACAGGGTCAGAGTTATCTTCCCCTGAGGCCAGTATCAGGCGGTGGCCTGTATTACGGCACGACCTTCGTGCGCAACGCCGGTTACAACCGTTGGGCGGAGAGCAACCGCATCGTCGTGCTCTACCCGCAGGCTGTCTCGATCCCAGGTATCAACCCCAACGGATGTTGGGATTGGTGGGGCTATACCGGAGCGGACTTCCCCACCAAGGATGGTGTGCAGCTGAAAGCAATTCGCGCCATGGTCGACCGGATCACGTCCGGTCGACCCTAAGGCCTCTCCCCAATTGACTGCTCGATTGCGTTGCCGCGTTGTGGGTCGTCGAATCGATGACTAAGCCGCCCGCCCAGCGCTTAGCGCTGCCTCTGCCGCCAGTGCCGCAGTCACGCTGGGGCGGCCGGCAACCCGTTCGCTGAAGGCGGCAAGCGCTGGCCACTCCTTGATGTCGATTCCGACCCACTGACACCAGCCGAGCACGGTGTATAGGTAGCCGTCGGCCACGGTAAATTGCTCGCCCATCAGGTAAGGGTGCGAAGCCAGATAGCTGGCGAGAAATCCGAATCGGTTCGCCAGATTCCTCAGCGCGATGCTCTTGTAGTCGGCCGGTGTCTCTGGATTGAACAGCGGGCTAAAGCCTTTGTGCACTTCCGAATTGATGAAGCCAAGCCATTCCTGCAACTGGTAGCGCTCCAGCGTCCCAGCGCCGGGGGCAAGGCCGGATTCGGGCTTGAGGTCGGCGATGTATTGAACGATGGCCGGGCCTTCCGTCAGGCGAACGCCGTTGTCGAGTTCAAGAACGGGGACGTAGCCCTTGGGGTTGATTGCCGAGAAATCACTGCCGTCGGCAACGAGTCGCCGTTTCTTGATGTCGACCTGGATAAGTTCGGCAGTGATACCGGCTTCGCGAAGGGCAATATGCGGTGAAAATGAGCAGGTTCCGGGGGCATAGTAGAGTTTCATGGGTGACTCCTTGGGTTGATCTCAGTGGATTAGTGTTGGCGACTTTGGCGCGGTCTAACGATCCCGCGTTGGATTGCACTTTAAGCGTCCCAAATAGAAGAATAAACAGGGGTAAAATTGATTCTGTGTTGCAGTTTGCGGGATAATAAACTCACGCTTTTTGGGAGTAAGTATTGGATAAATTTGATGCCATGCGCGTTTTCTGCTCGGTGATCGAGGCGGGTGGCTTTGCCGCTGCAGCCGATCAACTGGGCATCTCGACCTCTGCCGTGTCGCGCCAGGTCGCGCAACTGGAGGCGCATCTCAATGTGCGACTGCTTAACCGTACGACGCGACGGATGAGTCCGACCGATGAGGGATTCGCCTATTTTGAGCGCTGCACGCAACTCCTGGCCGACATCGAAGAAACCGAGGCCAGCGTTGCCGGCGAAGCGCGTCGACCACGTGGCCGTTTGCGTCTCACTGCGCCAATTACGCTCGGTGTTCTGCGTTTGGCGCCGGCATTCGCCGCATTTTCGCAGCGCTACCCCGAAATCACATTGGATATCGTTCTTTCGGACAATGTGTCCGATTTCACCGAAGAGGGGCTGGACATGGCGGTCCGTGTCGGACGGATTGGGAGCGAAAACGTCGTGGCGCGCCACATCGGTGAAACCGCTTTGCTGATTGCCGCCGCTCCGGCGTATCTCGAGCGGGCGGGTACGCCAGTGACGCCGGACGACTTGACCCGGCACTCATGCTTTACCTACGCCTTCTCGGCTACCGGCAATCACTGGGAGTTCGTTGATGGAAACGGTGACCCGCTCAGCGTGCGCATCGGCGGCCCGATCAAGGCCAATAGCGGCATGCTGCTCGCCGAGATGGCGGTGGCTGGCAGCGGCGTCGTGTACGGCCCTTGCTTTATCCTGTTGCCGTTGATCGAACGTGGTCTGCTGGTCCGCCTGCTACCTGACTGGGCCACCCGGCGCCTGCCGATTCATGTCGTCTATCCGACCCGGCGACACCTGTCGGCCAGGGTGCAAGCGATGACGAGCTTCCTCACAGAGTGGTTTGAAAAGCCGCAAGTTGAAGCAACTGCATAGACCGCAGTTGGCTTCCCAAGATATTCGATTGCTTGGCCGTAACAACTCGACCTGTCATGACGTTCAGTTGGCCTGTAAGGTGCGCAGCAATTTCTTTGCTTCGTCGGTAGTCTTGGGCGAATGGGGATCTATCGCTCGATTCAATGCTTCCCGGGCATCCGCCGTTCGTTTGAGATCAAGGAGGATGATCCCGTAATGGAGCTGAAATTCAGATGAATTTGGTTCGATTTTCGTTGCGCGCTGGAGTGATTCTGCGGCGGCGGGTAGATCTCCCGCGGCACGCTGCGCCCAGCCCAACGTATCGAGGAAAGGAGCTGAGTCCGGCGCAAGCGATACCGCCTTTTTCGCCGCTTCGACGGCCTTCTCCGGCGTAACCCCCTGCTGCACCATCATCCATGCCAGATTGTTATAAGCCAGCGGGTTCTTGTCATTGAGTTCGATGGCTTTGGTGTAGGCTGCCCGTGCTTTGTCCCATTGCTGCGTGCTCTGGTAGGCGTCACCCAGCTTGACACGCACCTCTGAAGACTTCGGTGCAACCCGAAGCGCATCATTAAGTTGGCGGATCGCTTCCGGCCATTTGCCTTGTCGCGCCAACGCATCGCTACGGTCAAGCATCAATGGAACGAAGTTCGGTTGCCGTTTAAGCCCGAGATCAAAGGATTTCAGGGCTTTATCCGTGTCACCTGCCTCAAGATAGAGGCGTCCGGCGGCGCGCAGGGGTGCGGGATCGCGTGGCGCCAGCTCGGCTGCTTTTTCAAAAGCTTTCAGGGCATCGTCCCGGCGACCGAGCATTGCGGACGCGACACCATAAGAGTACACCGCGAACTTGTTGCCCGGCTCCAACGCTACGGCCGCCGCGAAGGAATCGGCGGCATCACTTCGACGCGAGGTATCTCGCAGGTACAGGTCACCCAGTTCCAGAAGCGGCGGGACCGCCTTGGGGTTGAGATCACGTGCCAGTTTGAACGAAGCCTCGGCCTGCTCGAACTGTTTTGTACCAAGATAAAAGCGTCCCCAGGCGAGATGTACTTCAGCCGCTTTGGGCGCGGCAGCATCGGCCTGTTTGAGATACGTTTCGGCTTGGCTCCGGTTGCCTTGCCTTAGTGCGATATCCGCCAGGCCGATTAGTGCTGGAGCGAATTTCGCATCCCGCTTCAAGGCCGCCAGATAATGCGATTGAGCAAGGTCGTTTTTCCCCTTGAGTTGGGCTTCGATTCCCTTGCGAAACTCGATGTTGGCTGATTTTTCGGGGCTTTTTGGCTCGCTGGAAGGAAGCACGCTTTTCCTGGGCTCAGATGGAATTGCGTACGCAGATGTCCCCGCTAATGTCCCATAGATTGACGCGACAACGGAGATCAGCCTGGCTAGGCTCATAAAGCTGTTGATATAAAAACGCATCGTTTCCTTTCTGAAACAGGAAAACCCCTGCCGAAATCTATCGGCAGGGGTTGAAGGGTGGAACGAACGTATGGATCAGCCGCGCTTGGCTTTGCGTCGCAGACCGCTAAGTCCGGCCAGCGCCAGACCGACCAGAGCCAGCGAGCCCGGCTCGGGAACTTGAGTATCGGGCGGTGGCTGGTTGACACCACCTTTGCCTGTTACCTGTACCACAGCAAGGAAGATGTTGTCGTCGAAGCTAGGGTTCTTCGTGTCGATCTGGATCGTCGTATCGCCAGCGGTGATGTAAGGCACCAGATTGTAACGCTCATGATCTTCAGTATAGATTGGATTGTTCGGCGAGAACGGATCGTCAAAACCGCCGACAGTGATCAATTGGCCGTTACTGGTACTCCCGACGCCGTCATCGTTGTTGCCGGCATTCTCCGTCATCGTAACGCCATTGACCTCGACCGTCGATTTTTGATCACAGCAACTGAAACCGATGCCCAGCGCCAACTCGGCCTGGAAGCCTGGAGCAGCGGGATTAAGCGGGGTAGCAAAATTGATCGCCGTTGTATCACCAGCCTGCACCGAGAACCCGTCGAGAATTCCGATCGTCGAGATACCGAGTGATGGGTGAGAATAGACAACGACGAGGGCTTCACCGTCCTGGGCCGATGAGGTTTCGGTCACGGTGAAGTCGTATACCCCACCGATACCGCCGTCGATGATCGGCTTAACAATGCTGGTTACGTCGGCCCTTCCCGCTTCCAAGCCACCCGTAGCCCCCAAGGCAGTGTAGGAGACGGTATTGCCGTTGAAGGTGCCGCCAGCGCCAGCAAAGCCGAAATGTGTCGACGTGTAAAGATAAGCAGCCAGAACCGTCGAACCTGCCGGGACTGACGCAGAAATGGTGCCGGTCTGAGTTGTCGAGCCAAAACCATCGGACGAGTAGCCGTAAGTGCCGACGTATTGTTGAAACGCAGTCAGCGAAGCGTGTGCGCTCCCAGCCGCAAGCAAACCAGCCGCAGCCAATGTTGTACAAATAACGTTAAATTTCTTCATTCCTTCCTCCATTACTCAAACTAAGTGTTTGACCAGAGATCAAACTCAAGCTGTCCCAAAGCAGAAAAACTGATTTTTAGCCTTGGTAAGCACCGTGAACCGAACTAAACCTGCGTGTGAAAGGTAAAAGCACATCTTGTGCCATAAAACAATTTATGCGTTTAATCAATTAGTTGCAAGTAATCTTGTTTTCTTAGTCAAGTCCGAAATCTGCTGTAAATATTCTTCGATCCGATCAATGACGAATGGTTTCAGC
>NZ_FLQY01000162.1 GCF_900089945.1 Candidatus Propionivibrio aalborgensis
TATTCAACCGCCCGATCGAGACGTCCGGCCTTTTCGAGATGGCGGATGAAGCGCTGGTGGCCGTCGAGCATCTTGACCGCGCGGGTGCCTGTGACCGATTGCGACTGGGTCTGATAGTAGTTGTCGGCCAGCGCCAGCTCACCCACTTCATCGGTCATCTCCGCCAGAAGCTTGTTGCGCTGCTTCTTGGTCAACTCCCCGTCTGCTTCGATCAGGCCCAGCAGGATCTTGATGTTGACCTCGTGGTCCGAACAGTCCACTCCCGCCGAGTTGTCGATTGCGTCGGTGTTGATGCGGCCGCCATTCATGGCAAATTCGATGCGTCCCAGTTGCGTGCAGCCGAGATTGCCTCCTTCCGCAACAACCTTGCAGCGCAGATCGGCCCCGTTGACCCGCACGGCGTCATTGGCACGATCGCCGACCTCGGCGTTGCTTTGTTCCCTGGACTTGATGTAAGTGCCAATCCCGCCGTTGTAAAACAGATCGACCGGCGCCTTGAGAATCGCCCGCATCAGCTCGACGGGGGTCAGCGCATCGGCGGACACGCCAAGTATCTGTCGCACTTCCTCGGTCAGGGGAATCGACTTTGCGCTGCGCGGGTAAACCCCGCCGCCATGCGATATCAGCGATTTGTCGTAATCGTCCCAGGATGAACGCGGCAGTACGAACAAGCGCTGGCGCTCATTGAAGCTCACCTCGGTATCGGGATTCGGGTCCAGAAAAATGTGTCGATGGTCGAATGCCGCCAGCAGTTTGATATGCCGTGACAACAGCATGCCATTGCCGAAAACGTCGCCCGACATATCGCCTACGCCGGCCACGGTGAACGCTGTCGTCTGCGTGTCGATCCCCATTTCGAGGAAGTGACGTTTGACAGACTCCCATGCGCCCCGCGCAGTGATGCCCATCTTTTTGTGGTCGTAGCCGACCGAGCCGCCGGACGCAAATGCATCGCCGAGCCAATGCCCGTATTCTTCACTGACAGCGTTGGCATAGTCCGAGAACGTGGCCGTGCCCTTGTCAGCCGCGACAACGAGGTATGGGTCATCGCCGTCATGTCGGACTACGTTTTTCGGAGGCACCAATTCGTTGGCCACCAGATTGTCGGTGACGTCGAGCAGACCACGAAGAAAGGACTTGTAGCACTCGATGCCTTCGTTTAGATAGGCTTCGCGATCCGTCTGCGGCGGTGGATTCTTCAGCACGAATCCCCCCTTTGACCCGACCGGCACGATAACGACGTTTTTGACCATCTGCGCTTTCACCAGTCCAAGAATCTCGGTACGGAAATCTTCCATTCGATCGGACCAGCGGAGCCCGCCTCGGGCAACCTTGCCGCCGCGCAAATGGATGCCCTCGACGCGTGGCGAGTAGAACCAGATCTCGTACAGAGGCTTCGGCTCGGGCAGTTCGGGGACTTTGGCCGACTCAAGCTTGAAGGAGACATACGGCTTCCGGCATCCAGCCCCGTCGCGCTGGTAGAAATTAGTGCGTATCGTCGCCTGAATGACGGCGAGGAAGCGCCGGATGATGCGGTCATCGTCGGCACTTGCGACTTCATCCAGCGCCTCTTTGATTTCCTCGACCAGGATCGACTGGGCGGCATCACGGTCTCCTCTTGCCGCGGGGTCGAAACGTACATGGAACAAGGCCACCAGCAGGCGAGTAAGCCGGGTGTTGTCGACCAGGGTCTGCTCGATGTAAGCCTGACTGAACGTAAACCCGGCCTGCCGAAGGTATTTGGCAAAGGCGCGAAGCACAACGACTTCATCGCTCGACAGCCCTGCGGCGAGCACCAGACGATTGAATCCATCGCTTTCGATCTCACGCCGCCATACCTTGGCAAAACCATCCTCGAACAGCGGTCGCACCGTCGAGATGTCCGGCAATTCGCTGACGGTGCGCATTCCGAAGTCATGGATATGCACCTTGCCGGCGTCGCCGCGGTCGAGCGTGTAGGATTGTTCGTCCAGCACCGACACCCCCATGTTCTCAAGCATCGGCAGACTCCCGGAGAGCGGTACCGGTTCGCCCAGTCGGTACACCCTCAGGCGCAGAGCCTGGCTGTCTGCTTCGACCGGTCGATAAAGTCGCATGGTGATGGGCTGCGCAGAAGAAAGCTGCTCAATCGTCTGAATGTCCCTAACTGCAATGCGTACGCTGACGGTGCCCCGGTAGGCCGCCGGGAACGCAGCGCAATAGGTCGTCATCAAGTGATTTGCCGCTTCCTCGCCGCGGCTTTCGATCAGGGCCAGTTTCAGGTCGTCAGCCCAGTCGCGCAAGGCGAGAATGATCTCTGACTCGATGTCGCGCGGGTCAATGACCGATTCATCGCGTGGCGAACTGCGCACCAGAAAGTGGATACGCGCCAGCGTGGCTTCCGACAGTTCAACCGTGTACTCGGCGCTGCTGCCCTGAAGCGCCCGCTTCAGCACCTCCTGGATACGAACTCGGGACTCGGTATTGAACTTCTCTCGGGGAAGGTAAATCAGGCAGGAGTAATAGCGGCCATAAACCTCTCGGCGCAAAAAGACGCGGATCTTGCGGCGGTCTCCCAGCCGCAGAATGCCTAGCGCTGTTTCCATTAACGCCGTTTCGTCGATCTGAAACAATTCGTCGCGTGGATACGCTTCGAGAATGGTCAACAGGCTTTTGCCCATATGACTGTTGGGCGCGAAACCGGCTTTTTCCAGCACCGCTGTCGCCTTGTTTCGCAACAGTGGAATTTCCCTGATCCGTGCATAGTACGCGGAGGACGTGTAGAGACCGATAAACCGGCGTTCTCCGACGACATTGCCTGCGGAGTCGAAGCGTTTGATGCCGATGTAATTAAGATAGCCAGGGCGGTGTACCGTTGCCCGCACGTTGGCTTTGGTCAGGACCAGCAAATGCTGAGCGCGTGCAAGTTTGCGAATACTCGGCGGGGACTCGGCGAAGCTGGTCGACAAACCCCCTTGGCGGGGTTCGCGCAGGATGCCCAGTCCACTCTCGGGAACGATCCTGAGCTGATCCACTCCGTTCTCCGACGTCAGTTCGTACTCGCGGAAGCCAAGAAACGTGAAGTGGTGATCCTTTACCCAGTTCAGAAAGATGCGACCTTCGGCTATTTCCGCTTCGCTCAGACCGACGGGAGGCAAATCCAATTCCTGTATGACGGTGCTCATTTGCTCGAGCATCGGTTGCCAATCGGCAACCGCAGCGCGCGCATCGGCAAGGACAGAGAGCAAACCATCGACCAGCGTCTTCAACCGCACCGGATCGGTCTCGCTGTCGATTTCTACATGCATGAACGATTCCGCGTTTCCATCGGTTCCGGTCGCTCCTATCGCTTGCAGCTTGCCGCGCGCATCGCGATGAGTTCGCAACACCGGGTGAATGAGGAGCTGCAAGGTGTACCCCTGCCGGTTAACCTCCATGGTTACGGAATCGACCAGGAACGGCATGTCGTCATTGATGATCTCGACAATCGTATGCGACGACGTCCAGCCGTGTTCTTCAAGTTGCGGGTTGTAGGCCCTAAGTTTCGGCTTGCCGCTGGCAAAGGATCGCCCGTAGGAGAGATGTGCCATGGCCGCGCCATAGAGGTCTTCGATGCTTCGCGAAAACAGGTCCTCGGGATCCATCTGCTCGTAGTAGACACGGATGAAGGTCTGCGTTTCGTCAAGTTGCGGCGCCGGCAGCCGGCCGGCTGCCAACTTCAGAACCGCGGCAAGAATATCCTGTTTTCTTTCTTCGAGATGATCCAGCATAGCTCCTCCAATTTGCGATTTACGCTACGGGCGCGCAGGCTGAAGCGACTCCGGCCCCAATCAATTGCGCTTGCCAAAACCGGCCTTCCGGGCAGAACAAATCGAAGATCGCAGCTGCTGAGAAATGCCTGCTGCCATGATTCGTTGTGCGCATGATCGGCAACGATTTTCTGTCGCCCCCATGGCTTGATTCGCCGATTTTGATCCAGCGTCACCAATGTTCGCCACACGCTTATTCCAGCTGGCCATCTCAGCGGCGATCCGGAATGGTTCTCGGTTTCGCCGCGATTGACGCCAAGATGATCGGGACTGCTGCCGACAAATTGTGCACCGCAATCGAACGCCGGATTCAGCGCGGACAAAACGCAGGCTAGGTGCAAGCGGATCTGCTTACACCGAACGCCAAATCTTGCTCGGCTCAGTGCTTAGCTGAACGCGGCGTCGCTGTATGAATACAATTAGTGCCAGCAGAACGAAAGCGGGAATGAACAACCATTCCTTGTCGGGCCGATCAGCCGCTACCTCCAGCGCCGTGATCTTGAACCCCTGTTCAATACCGAGTTTCGCGGCACGGCTGCCGAACTTGACGCCCATGATATCGACGCTGTCATCGGTTGGCATCAGACTCAGACCGATGGCATTAAGGCGTTGAAGCGCCGGCGCCTTCTCGCCGAGCGGCAGCAGCACTCCCTTTGAGACCTCCTTGCCGTTCAGGTCTTCGCCTTCGATCCAGACCCGCAGGCGATCATCGGCGGGCGCCTGCTCGACGACCTCCATGATCCGGGTGGCGGGTATCTTGTCGAAAGGCGGATGGATCATGTCCATCCAGAATCCCGGACGGAACAGCGTGAAGGTTACGAGTAGCAGCACTGCCGCCTCCCACAGCCGGTTGCGCGTCATGAACCAGCCCTGCGTCGCGGCGGCAAAGACAAGATTGGCAATGATCGCTGTACCCACCGTCAGAATCAGATGCCAGACACTGTCGATGCCGATCAGCAGCAATTGCGTGTTGAAGATGAACATGAAAGGCAGAATCGCGGTTCGGATGCTGTAGCCGAACGCGGTGACGCCCACCTTGATCGGGTCGCATCGGGCTATCCCGGCTGCGGCATACGACGCGAGGCCGACAGGTGGCGTGACGTCGGCCATCAACCCGAAATAGAAGACGAACATATGCACGGCAATCAGGGGCACCAGCAGCCCGCTTTGCGCGCCGAGTTCGACCACCACCGGCGCCATCAGGGTCGACACCACAATGTAGTTGGCCGTCGTTGGCAGGCCCATGCCGAGAATCAGGCAGATCACGGCGACCAGTCCGAGCATGATCATCAGGTTTCCGCCCGAGATCAATTCGACCAGTTCGCTCATCACCAGGCCGATGCCGGTCAGTGTGACGGTACCGACGATGATGCCGGCGGCGGCCGTGGCGATGCCAATGCCGATCATGTTGCGGGCCCCGGTAACCAGCCCGTCGAGCAGATCCTGGAATCCCTGACGAAGCGCGCCGCCAATGTCGCTGTGCTGGCGGAAGTGGGCGAGGATCGGTCGCTGCGTGACCAGGATGAACATCAGGAAGATTGTCGCCCAGAAGGCCGACAGCGCGGGCGAGAGTTCCTCGACCATCAGGTTCCAGATCAGCACCACCACGGGCAGCAGGAAGTGCAATCCGGATTTCAGAGTCGGGCCGGGGTCCGGCAGTGTTTCGATCGGCGAGTTCGGGTCGTCCATGTGCAGTTCCGGATAGCGCGTACCGAACTTCAAGAGACCGACGTAGGTGGCCAGCATTACGACGCCGACGATGTACAGCGAGGCGTCGCCGGCAACATCCTTGAGCCAGCCGAAGCCGTAGTAGACGATGCCGGCGAGAAGAATGATGCCCGAGACGGTCATCAGGAAGGAAAGCATGCGGTCGCGGAATGAATTCTCGTGCTTGTGCGGGATGCCACGGATGTCCGCCTTCATCGCTTCGAGGTGCACGATATAGAACAGCGCAATATAGGAGATCAGGGCCGGCAGGATCGCATGCTTGAGCACCTGCGTATAGGGGATACCGACATACTCGACCATCAGGAAGGCGGCAGCTCCCATCACCGGCGGCATGATCTGGCCGTCGACCGAAGCCGCGACCTCGACTGCGGCGGCTTTGTCCTCACGATAGCCGACCCGCTTCATCAGTGGAATGGTGAACGTTCCAGTGGTGACAACGTTGGCGATTGACGATCCGGAGATCAGGCCGGTACACGCCGAGGCGACCACTGCCGCTTTTGCCGGGCCGCCACGCAGGTGTCCGAGCAGCGAGATTGCGGACTTGATGAAATAGTTCCCGGCACCGGCGGTTTCCAGCAGCGCGCCGAACAGAACGAAGAGAAAGATGAACCCGGAGGAGACGCCGAGCGCGACACCGAACACGCCCTCGGTGCTTAGCCACAGATGTGACATGCCTTTGCCGAGCGAGGCGCCCTTGTGAGCGATCAATTCCGGCATGTAAGGCCCAAGGAAAATGTAGCCGATAAAGACGGTGGCGAGGATGACCATCGGCAGGCCGAGCGCGCGCCGTGCCGCTTCGAGCAGCAGTATGAGGCCCATAACCGAGGTGGCGAGGTCCAGTGTCGTCGGTTGTCCGGGGCGCGTGGCCAACTCGGAGTAGAAGACGAAGAGATACGAGGCGCAGAAGACGCCGACCAGAGCCAGTATCCAGTCGAAGGTCGGGACATAATCGCGCGGCGAACGCTTGAAGGCCGGGTAGGCGAGAAAGGCGAGGAACATGGCGAAGGCCAGATGGACGGAACGCGACTCGGTGTCGTTGAGGACAAAAACGCCCAGCGAGTAGGGCAGCGGGGAGGCGATCCAAAGTTGAAACAGCGACCACGTCAGGGCGGTCAGCATGATCAGTTTGGCGACGGCGCCGGTCGGCTTGCGCCCGCCAGTGTCGGCTTCGGCAACCAGTTGTTTGAGCTGCTCGTCGGTCAGGACGGGAGCTGTTTCTTTTTCAGCCATATGCGCACCTCCGCAGACTTCAAGGACAGACGGCCCCGAGCGGGGCCGTCTGCAGGTTTCCCCGGGAAGGCTGGAGTTCTAGCGATTCCGGGATGAGACGACCGTTTTACATCCAGCCTTTTTCCTTGTAGTACTTCACGGCGCCGTCATGCAGCGGTGCCGAAAGGCCGTTCTTGATCATCTCTTTTGGGTCCAGGTGAGCGAAAGCCGGATGCAGCTTCTTGAAGTCATCCAGATTTTCAAACACGGATTTCACCATCGTATACACGACTTCGTTCGGCACCTTCGACGACGAGACGAAGGCAGCCACTACGCCGTAGGTATTCGTCGGGTTCGGATTGGCCGCATACATGCCCCCCGGAATCGTTACCGCAGCGTAGTACGGATACGTCTTGACCAGTTTATCTACGGC
>NZ_FLQY01000163.1 GCF_900089945.1 Candidatus Propionivibrio aalborgensis
GCCGAGCGCGCGCCGTGCCGCTTCGAGCAGCAGTATGAGGCCCATAACCGAGGTGGCGAGGTCCAGTGTCGTCGGTTGTCCGGGGCGCGTGGCCAACTCGGAGTAGAAGACGAAGAGATACGAGGCGCAGAAGACGCCGACCAGAGCCAGTATCCAGTCGAAGGTCGGGACATAATCGCGCGGCGAACGCTTGAAGGCCGGGTAGGCGAGAAAGGCGAGGAACATGGCGAAGGCCAGATGGACGGAACGCGACTCGGTGTCGTTGAGGACAAAAACGCCCAGCGAGTAGGGCAGCGGGGAGGCGATCCAAAGTTGAAACAGCGACCACGTCAGGGCGGTCAGCATGATCAGTTTGGCGACGGCGCCGGTCGGCTTGCGCCCGCCAGTGTCGGCTTCGGCAACCAGTTGTTTGAGCTGCTCGTCGGTCAGGACGGGAGCTGTTTCTTTTTCAGCCATATGCGCACCTCCGCAGACTTCAAGGACAGACGGCCCCGAGCGGGGCCGTCTGCAGGTTTCCCCGGGAAGGCTGGAGTTCTAGCGATTCCGGGATGAGACGACCGTTTTACATCCAGCCTTTTTCCTTGTAGTACTTCACGGCGCCGTCATGCAGCGGTGCCGAAAGGCCGTTCTTGATCATCTCTTTTGGGTCCAGGTGAGCGAAAGCCGGATGCAGCTTCTTGAAGTCATCCAGATTTTCAAACACGGATTTCACCATCGTATACACGACTTCGTTCGGCACCTTCGACGACGAGACGAAGGCAGCCACTACGCCGTAGGTATTCGTCGGGTTCGGATTGGCCGCATACATGCCCCCCGGAATCGTTACCGCAGCGTAGTACGGATACGTCTTGACCAGTTTATCTACGGCCGGGCCGATGATGTTGACCAACTGGGCACCACAGGTGGTGGTCGGGTCCTGAATGTTTGCCGACGGGTTGCCGACGACGTAGGCAAAGCCGTCGATCTTGTTGTCGCAAAGGGCCGGGCCGTGTTCGTCAGCCTTCATCTCGGAAACCAGCGAGAAATCGCTCAACTTCATCTTCATTTCGGCAAGCAGCACTTCCATCGTCGCGCGCTGGCCGGAGCCCGGATTGCCGATATTGAAGCGCTTGCCCTTGAAGTCGGCCAGCGACACGATATTGGCGTCCTTGCGGGCCAGTACGACGAGCGGCTCGGGATGAATCGAGAATACGGAACGCAAATCGGCAAACGGAGCGCCCTTGAACTGGTTTTCGCCCTTCATCGCGTTGTATGCGACGTCAGACTGGGCAACGCCGAAGTCGAGTTCGCCCGCCTTGATGGTATTGACGTTGTATACCGAACCGCCGGTGCTTTCGACCGAACAGCGCATACCGTGCTTGGCTTTGTCCTTGTTCATCAGGCGGCAGATCGCGCCACCCGCAGCGTAGTAGACGCCGGTTACGCCGCCGGTACCGATGGTGACGAATTTTTGCTGTGCAAAGGCCGCCGGGCTGGCGAAGCTGGCTGAAATCGCCAGAGCGGCGGTGAGCATTGTTAGTTTCTTCATCGTAAGTCTCCTTCGTTATAGTTTTCAGATAAGAACCAAGCAAATGATGACTGCCTACGGATTGCGGGACTACGTCGGTAGGAGTGCGAATTGCCCGGGAAGTTCTACGTCAGCGAGTTCTAGCTCCGCTTGTGATGTTGGCCAACGTCAATCTTCAGGGGAAACAACACGACCTGCAGGCGACGGAAGTCAACACCCAAGATTCACACTCTACACAGATAATAGTTTTGTGCAATACCAATTTCAAGAATACCACTGATACCAATTTGGCATTCTCGATGCTTCAATGAGTTCTTCCGGGCGCCAAGACCCGGCCTAAAGGCTTGAGTCTTCGTGCTGGATTTTCGTGAGCACGTCTTTACCGCCTATACTTTAAAAAAGGAACTTGGGGGCTTTGGAAAATGCTCGTCGACGGGCGATTGGTATGGCGGCGAAACGCCAGATATGAATTGCCAGGAGGAGTGTTGCCCAATACGATGGTGGGTCGGCAACCGCCAGCGGAATCAATTGACTCGGCAGCGTTCTTGAACATGCGTTACCTGATAGTCGCCCTGATCGTGACCCTTGTCGGTTGCGCCACTCCAGAACCGACTGCCATCCAGACTCCGGAAATACGTGTCTCCGAGAGTACCTGGTGGGCGATAGATGAGGACATCGATGCCGCAGCACTGGCGGCGACGGGACCGGCAAGGAATTATGCACGTGGCTATATGGGAAGCTGGGTGTCCCTCGTCCGCCAGCGCTCCGAATCGGATTTCATTCCGTGGTACACGAGCTACTGGACCCAGCAATGGCTGGCTATCAAGGTGGGCTGGTACACGCTGAGCGGCGGGGAAGGAGAAGATTTGGCCAAGAAACGACTGACGAGCTATCTGCAGGAGCAGTATCTGGAGCGCGTGCTGGATCCCGTCGCCGAGGAGATCAATCCCGAGGTGGTCAGGGAGAATGTATTGACGCTTTACATACGGCTCCTCGGCGAACAACTCCAGGAAATCAGACGATACTATGGCGTGCCCCAGGATCAATTCGATCGGCGGCTTGAAGCCATATCGTCAATTGCGCAGGACCCTCCTGCCGCACACAGTGCTTCGCTTTACCAGCTTGTCCATGCTCACCCGATTACCAGTCTCCCCGCCTATGCGGCACTGATTGCCCGCAGCCGCGAGGCCGCCGATGGCGCCGGACCGAGGCCGTCGGGCTACAGTTTGTTGCCGGTGGCCGAACAGGCGGCTGAAACACTGGTGGCCAAACTCGCCCTCAGTGGCGGTGCAGGCGTTGCGGCGGCGGCGGTCGGCGGTGTCGCAGGCTTGGCGATTTCCCTGGGTGTGGCCGGTTTCGGCGCTATCGCGCACGAGAGCGATCGGCCGGAGATGGAAGCGCAGGTTCGGGAAAACCTGAATTCGGCGCTCGATGAAATGTGGCACAGCCTGATGGATGACCCCGTCACAGGGGTGATGGCTGGCGTGTATCACATCTATGAACAGATTGATCGAAGCCTCACTGCAGCGCATGCGCGGCCGGTTGAATCTGAATCAGAACGGTGAGGATCAGGGGCGACAAATACCAAGAGGAAATCGATGCGACGTCTATTCGCACGGTATTCAGAATGATTTCTGGAGCAGATTCGGCGGTGTTTTCGGAAGCACCGACTCGCCGCGATTCCGTGAGACTTCCTGCTCCTCGGCCAGAGATTCGTAATACTTGTAGCGATGGTAACGGCGGGCCTCCTGTTTGCTGGAAAACTGCGTTGCCGGCTCTGCTTCGATGACCGTAGCCGTTTGTTCGCTACCGATTTCTGCCGGCATCGCAGGGTTCTTCCAGGCGTCTCCTGCGCCCATGGCGGCATTTACTCGGCGTTCCATGGCTTTGTTGACTTCAATCAAGGTAATGCTGCTGTCCTTGTTCGTGTCGATCTCGTCGAAAAACTCGGGCATGCGTGGAAATTCCTCATAGGCTTCCGTGCGCGACAGTTTGCCGTCCTTGTTCTTGTCAGCAGCACGAAATCGTTTCTCGAATTCAGCCTGATTGAAATTGGATGGCACAGCTTCAGCCATAGCAAGGGCAGAGAAAAACACGAGACAAAGCAGCGAATAGCGCATTGCATTTTCCTGGATTGATGACCGGCTTTGGAATATGCACCAAATCACCTCGTGCGGCAATCGAGGGAGGAACAGCTTGAGATGAGCGAAGACGGAATCGAATGACTGGAGTTCATCCGGCGCGTTATGGATGATGACGCCTACTTCGTCAAGGCAAGGAACAGCTGGGGCAGGCGCTCCGGCAGACGCTGGATGTTGTCGATTACCGTGAAGCGCTGGCCGAATATCTGGCGCACGTATTCGTCGGCATGCGCGTCAAGGTTGATGCAATGAGTATATATGCCCATGGTGTCGAGTTCCTTCACGGCTTGCCGTGCGTCTTCGATCAGGGTGTGCGGGTCGGAGGTGTCCACGTCGGCGGGTTCGCCATCGGTGAGGATCAGCAAAAGCTTCTTGTCGGCCTTCTGGTTTTCCAGGTAGTGAGCGGCATGGCGTATGGCCGCGCCCATGCGTGTCGAGTAGCCGGCATCCAGCGCGGCAAGACGGGCTTTGACCTCGTCGCTCCACTTCTCGCTGTAGCCCTTGATGTGCTGATAGCGTACGTCGTGCCGCGTGTTCGAGTGAAAGCCGGCGATGGCCAGCGGGTCGCCCAGCCGGTCTACCGCCCAGGCAAGCAGGGACACGGCCTCCTGGCTCAGTTGCAGGATGCTCTGTCCGCTGCCGGCGACCGTTTCGTTGAGCGATTCGGAGAGATCGAG
>NZ_FLQY01000164.1 GCF_900089945.1 Candidatus Propionivibrio aalborgensis
GTATCGGATCTACGATACCGCGTTGCCAAGTGACTTACGTAGTGGTAATGGGCCGGAGGGGCAACAGTTCATCAATCTGGCGATAGGGCCAGGTCGGGAGCTTTTCCAAGGTGTCCTTGAGCCAGGCATAGGGTTCCAACCCGTTGAGTTTGGCGGTGGCGAGCAAGCTCTGGATCGCGGCGGCACGGCGGCCAGCGCGTTCCGACCCGGTGAAGAGCCAATTGCGGCGCCCCAGGGTAATCGGCCGGATCGCGTTCTCGACCATATTGTTGTCGATGGGTAAGCTCCCGCTGTAACGTCAGCGCCGGCCAGCGCTTCAGACTGTAGTCGATGGCACGGGCCAGGCCACTGCCGTCAGCGGTCTTCAGGCGCTGATCAATCAACCAGTCGTGCAGCGCGTTCAGCTTCGGCAACGCCTCCTGCTGTCGGAGCGCGAGGCGAGCCGCCTCATCACCATCGCGCGCCTTTGCCTCGACGGCATACAACTCGCCGATTCGCCGCAACGCCTCTTCCGCCACCGCATGGCCACCCGCTACGTGAAGATCGAAGAACTTTCGTCGGCAGTGCGCCAGGCAAGCCAGTTCGATCACCCCTTGCCGGAACGACGCTTTGTATCCCCCGTAATCATCGACCATCAAATGACCACGCCACTTCAGAAGAAAGTTGCGCGCATGCTGACCGCTGCGACTGGTTTGATAGTCGAACACCACGATCCGCGGCGCCCCTTCCAAGTCGTTGCTGCGGTAGGCCCACATATAGGCCCGTTTGGTCTTGCCTT
>NZ_FLQY01000165.1 GCF_900089945.1 Candidatus Propionivibrio aalborgensis
CCCCGGATCAAGCTGCTGCACTGGCGTTTCATCGGCATGCAGTACCTTGCCCCGCAAGAGCAACGCCGTCAGCCGATCCACCAAGGGTTGCAGGCTCACCCCCAACTGCCCCACCCACTGCGCCAGCGTCGAGCGGGCAATCGACACGCCGTGACGGTCGCTGATCTTCTCGATGCGATACAAGGGCAGATGATCCAGATACTTCTGGATCAAGACCCACGCGTGGAGTCCTGGGGCGGCCAAGCCGCCATCGATGATGGCGGCAGGCACCGGTGCGGCGGTGATGGTTTCGCAGCTGCGGCAGGCATACTGTGGGCGAATGTGACGATGGACGAAGAAACGGGCCGGTTCGACGTCCAGCTGCTCGCTGATGTCTTCACCGATCTTGACCAGATCACGGCCACAGTCGCCACAGGTGCAGGATTCCGGTTCGTGGCGATGCTCGATGCGGGGCAATTCAGGCGGGAAGGGATTGCGGCCGGTGCGTTTGTACTGACGCGGCGCGTTCGCTGGTTTCTGTTGTTGTTCCAGTTCGGCGACGATGGCGGCGCCATCTTCATCGCTGGCCTCGATAAACAAGTCGCGTTGCTCGGGCGACAGGGCTTCGCTCTTGCAGCCAAAGCGGATGCGCTTATGATGCGCCAGTTCGAGGGTGAGTTGCGCGATCTTCAGCTCGCGCCGCTTGAGTTCGGCGTCGCGTTCAACCAGCGTGGCATCGCGTTCAGCGAGCTGAGATTGCAATGCCGAGAGATGCGCCCGAACCGCCTCCGGCAGGATTAAATCGGGCAGTTCATGGCCCCGGTCGGTGGTCGAATGCATGGGTCGTATTATACCATACAGATAACGCTAAACCCTTGCAGATACGGGTTTTACGGCATCTTTATTTGCCTCAAACCCGCCAGTGCGCGGATGGTTTGGCCTGCAATCGGCGCCAGTCGACACCCGTCGTCAGCCAGCGCCATTCGGCCAGGCTCAGGGTGCAGGTGGCGTCATGGCTCTGCGGCCAGGTAAAGCGACCCTGATGCAAACGCCGCACGCACAACCAGACACCGGTCCCGTCCCAGATCAGCACCTTGATGCGCGTGCCGTTTCGATTGCGAAACGCATAGGCGGTGCCGTCACACGGGGATCGCCCCAGAGCCTGCTGGATCTTGAGCGACAGGCCATCAATACCCATGCGCATATCCACCGCTTCGATGGCCAGCCAGACCTGATCGGGACGGATCACCCCAAGACCTCGCGCAACCACTGCGCACAAACCGCCACTTCCGATGCGGGCCAGGCGATCTGGAAGACCGTTTCCTGACGCCGGATTTCGATCTGGATGCCGCCGCAAGAAGGGGCATCCTCCGTCTGCAAACTGACGGGAACCAGGGTGGGCGGCGAACAGTGCGCCGGCTCAGTACGATCGTCCCTTCCGAGCCTCATCGGTACGCCGACAGCTTGCCGGTCACGATGCGCTTGCACCCAGTTCCACAACAAATTGGCATTGAGCCCGTTGACCAATGCCACCCCCGCAATCGATACGCCCGGCTGCAAACAGGCAGCAACCACTTGCGCCTTGAATTCGTTCGTGTGCCGGCGACGACCTCGCGACGGCCGCGGCAAAACTACCGTAGTGTCCATGTGTCCACCTAATCTATCGTGGACACGATGGTCTCCTGCGGAACACC
>NZ_FLQY01000166.1 GCF_900089945.1 Candidatus Propionivibrio aalborgensis
CAGCAAAGCCTGACCCGCAGCCACGCGATCGCGACCGACAAAAACCGGCACATTGACGCGCCGAGCCAGCAACAGCGGCTCATCCCCTACGACTGAAGCGTCGGAATCAGCAGCAACCGCCTGCACTCCATCAACCGCACCACCATAGCCGCGGCTGATAATCCCCGGTCGCCAGCCCAACTCGCTCAAGCGCTCAACCAGCCAGATCGCAAGCGGCGTCTTGCCGCTACCACCGACGGTCAGGTTGCCTATCACGATGACCGGTACCGATAGACGATACGAACGCAATACTCCACAGCGATACAAGGTATATCGTGCCCAGACGATCAGCCGAAACAGCCATGAAAAAGGGAGCAGGGGAAGGAGCGCAACAGCCAGTTGCCGCCGGTACCACAAGCGGGGCAAGCGCTGTGCGATACGGCAATGCCCCATCAACAAGTCGTCAAGGAGTTGTCCACGAACCAACGATGCGCCATCAGCGCGGCGATTGGGTTGCGAAAGATATATGTGGATAACCGGCAGTCTGCGCCGCCTGCATGATATCGACCACGCTCTGATGCGTCGCCTTGGCATCGGCATTGATGACAATCACCGGATCCTTGGAATCACCCGCAGCGCGGCGCAAGGCTTCGCTGATTGCGTTTACGTCGGTTGCAGCCAACGGCGACTTATTGACCAGCACCTGTCCCGAGGCGGTTACGGCTACGCTGACTTCATTGGGTTGCTCGGGCTGTTTGCTGGCGTCGGCCGTCGGCAGATTGATTTCCAGCCCCGAGAACTTGGCGTAGGTAGTCGTGAGCATCAGAAAAATAATGATCACCAGCAGCACGTCGATCAGCGGAATCAGGTTGATCTCAGGTACGTCATGGCCACGGCCACGCTGGAAATTCATTCCTTGCTCCTTAAAGCTTTCGCTCGTTGTGCAGAACCTCGACCAAACGCAAGGCTTGCTGCTGCATTTCGATTACGAAGCCATTGACCAGAGCGCGAAAGTGGCGCCAGAAAATCATTCCCGGTATGGCGATAACCAAACCAAAACCCGTGTTGTAAAGCGCCACCGATATACCGTGAGCAAGTTGCATCGGATTTGATCCCGTCGGTGACTGCGAACCGAAAATCTCGATCATGCCGACCACGGTGCCGAACAAACCCATTAGGGGGCTGATCGATGCGATGGTGCCCAGCGTCGTCAGGTAGCGCTCAAGTTCATGAGCCACAACTCCGCCGGTTTCTTCGATTGCATCGCGCATGACCTCGCGCGAACTCCCGACATTGCGCAATCCGGCGGCGAGTACGCGACCAAGCGGTGATTGCGCTTCAAGGTTGGCCAACATGACATCACTGACGCCATTCTTGCGGTACTCGGCGACCACGCGTTGCAACAAGCCAACAGGAAGCACCTTTACCCGACGCAACGCAACCATGCGTTCGATGATCAGGGCGACGGCAATGATTGACGCCAACAACAAGGGCCAGATGGGCCAGCCGGCAGCCAGAATGATTGAGAACACGCTTTCCCCTCAAAGATCTTTTCAGCCGGAGACTTTAGCCTGAGCCGACGCCAGCGGCAAGCCCTGCGCCCAAAGTAATGTCAGAATTCTTATTCGACCAATCTGTGGACAACGCTGTGGATAAAACCCGCTCGTGAACGCTAAGTGCCCTTGGCAAAAGGACTTTTCCAACTTTGCCGGAAATATCAACCGATCCTAATTATATTTACAATCAATCACTTAACAAAATCCTCTGACGCCACAACGGTTTCAGCCGAACTTTGCCCTGAAACACCCGCAGGGTGTGCATGAACCAACACGGATGTAGAATTGGCGCATGCCAGAAAGCACAAACTCAGCTGTGGGCCTTGCCGCGGCAACACCCGTCATTCCGGTTTCAATGCTCAACCGGCTTGCGCGTGAGCGACTGGAATCAGCCTTCCCGCTCTGCTGGGTCGCCGGCGAAGTATCCAACCTGACTGCCGCAGCCTCCGGACACGTCTATTTTTCATTGAAGGATTCGGCAGCACAGGTACGTTGCGTCATGTTCCGCAACCGCGCCCAGCTTCTTGGCTGGCGGCTGGAGAACGGCCAGCACATCGAAGTGCGGGTTCTGGTAACGCTGTACGAGGCACGGGGGGACTTCCAGCTCAACATCGAAGCGGCGCGCAAGGCAGGCCTTGGCAATCTGTACGAACAGTTCGTCCGCCTCAAGCAAAAGCTTGAAAGCGAAGGACTTTTTGCTGTCGAATGCAAGCGCAGGCTGCCCGCCTTTCCGCGCCGCATCGGCATCGTCACCTCACTCCAGGCAGCCGCGCTCAGAGACGTTCTCAGCACGCTCGCGCGTCGCGCATCACACATCGGTCTTGTGCTGTACCCTACGCCGGTTCAAGGTGAAGGCGCCGCCGCACAAATCGCCGCCGCCATTCGCCGCGCAGGCGAACGCGGTGAGTGCGACGTGCTCATCCTCTGCAGGGGAGGAGGCTGCCTCGAAGATCTGTGGGCATTCAATGACGAAGCGCTGGCTCGCACCATCCGCTCATGCCCAATCCCGGTAATCTGCGGGGTCGGTCATGAGACCGACTTCACTTTGGCTGATTTCGCCGCCGATCGGCGCGCGCCCACCCCAACAGCAGCGGCTGAGCTTGCTGCACCGGAACGAACTGCACTGCTGTCGCAGCTTGCGGAGTACCGGAATGCGCTACGCCGCCAGATCCGACAAGACCAGAACCAACGCAGTCAGCATCTCGATTGGCTGGCGCATCGACTGCAGGATCCCGCACAACGTCTGGCACAACAAAGGGACAACCTTCTTAACATTCAGCGGCGCCTTGACAATAGCCTCCTGCAAACCAGCACACGCTGCCGCACCAGGCTCACCGGCCTGAACCACCGTCTATTCCTGGCCAGGCCGGATACCAGCCGGCTCGCTCGTCGACTTGAGGCGCTGATGCCCAGACTGCACGGTCAATGGCGGACAAGCCTGCACGCCAAGTCAACCGACCTCGCCCGCCTTGCTGCCAGCTTGACCCTTCTCAATCCAGACGCCATACTGGCCCGCGGTTACAGCATCGTCACCGACAAAGCAGGGAGTATCCTGCGAGACAGTCGAAATCTGGAACCAAACGACCATATCGTTGTCAGCTTCCGCAGTGGTCGGGTAGAGGCAACGGTTACTTCGGTGGCCGTTGAAGCGCTTCAACCGAACGCGCAAAACCGCCCGACCCGCTGACACCCCCGTAAAGAAAGCCAAGGAGAAATGATGGAACATCAACTGCCGCAACTGCCTTTCGCGATGGACGCACTGGCACCCCACATGTCGAAAGAAACCTTCGAGTACCACTATGCCAAACATCATCAGGCCTACGTCACCAACCTGAACAACCTGATCAAGGGCTCCGAATACGAAAACCTCGACCTTGAAGCCATCGTCAAGAAGGCACCGGCCGGCGGCGTCTACAACAACTCCGCTCAAGTATGGAACCACACCTTCTTCTGGAACTGCCTCAAACCCAACGGCGGAGGTGCACCCTCGGGCGCTTTGGCGACGGCGATCAACGCCAAGTGGGGCTCCTTTGATGAATTCAAGAAAGCCTTTCAAACTTCAGCCGTCGGCAACTTCGGTTCCGGCTGGACCTGGCTGGTAAAGAAGGCAGACGGTACTGTCGATGTAGTCAACATGGGCGCCGCCGGCACCCCACTGACTACCGGCGACAAGGCACTGCTGTGCATCGACGTGTGGGAACATGCCTACTACATCGACTACAGGAATATGCGTCCGAAATTCGTTGAGACCTTCCTCAACAGCCTGGCCAACTGGGGCTTCGCCGAGAAAAACTTTGCTGGATAATTGCCTGTTTATTTCAGGATAAAAAACTCGTAAATCGAATAAAAAATTCGTAAATTTTGGCAGCACCACGAATAAAAAATTCGTAAAAGCGTTTGTGAAAAGAGGGAGCAATTAGCTCCCTCTTTTTATTGCACTATCGCTTAAAAGCTTCCGGTCTTCGGCC
>NZ_FLQY01000167.1 GCF_900089945.1 Candidatus Propionivibrio aalborgensis
GACAAATGTCGGGCAGTGGGACAGAGCCAGTGTCGGTTGCGCTATGTACTTCCCCGGGTCGGCAACAATGCGCGCCCGGAAATCCTCGATTTCTTTCGTCGTTGATGCCGGGCCGACAAGCATGCCGTAACCACCCGCACCATGCACTTCCTTGACCACCAATTCAGGCAGGTGCTCAAGCACGTATTTCAGATCATCAGGTTTGCGCAGCATCCAGGTCGGAACGTTGTTGAGTAACGACTCCTCGCCGAGATAGAAGCGCACCATTTCCGGCACATACGGGTAGATCGATTTGTCGTCCGCGACACCCGTGCCGATGGCATTGGCCAGCGTGACATTCCCGGCGCGATAGGCCGAGAGGAGACCGGGAACGCCAAGCATGGAGTCCTTGCGGAAGGCGAGCGGATCGAGGAAGTCGTCATCAAGCCGCCGGTAGATCACATCGACCCGCTGCGGGCCTTGCGTTGTGCGCATGAACACCGTCTCATCCCTGACGAAAAGGTCGCGGCCCTCGACCAGTTCAATGCCCATCTGCTGGGCAAGGAAGGTGTGTTCGAAATAGGCGCTGTTGTAGGCTCCGGGCGTAAGCAGCACGACGGTTGGATTGAGGACGCCCGCCGGTGCAACGGTACGCAGGTTCTCCAAAAGCATGTCCGGGTAGTGCTGTACTGGCGCAATTTTGTGCCGCGAGAAAAGCTCGGGGAAAAGCCGCATCATCATCTTGCGGTCTTCGATCATGTAGGACACGCCGGAGGGTACGCGCAGATTGTCCTCCAGGACGTAATACTCACCCTCGCCGGCCCTTACGAGGTCGACTCCGGCAATGTGCGCGTAGATGCCGGCCGGGACATCGACCCCCATCATCTCCGGGCGGAACTGCGCGTTGTTAAGCACTTGCTCGCGTGGGATGAGCCCTGCCTGAAGTATTTCCTGCTTGTGGTAGATGTCGTGCAGGAAGGCATTGAGTGTTTTTACCCGCTGGCGCAGCCCCGCCTGCAGCGCAGACCACTCGGCAGCCGGGATGATGCGCGGGATGATGTCGAAGGGAATCAGCCGTTCCTTGCCCTGATCCTGCGAGGACTCTTCGCCATATACAGCAAATGTGATACCGACGCGGTGAAAAGCGATATCGGCTTCGGCCCGCTTACGTGCGATTCGCTCGGGAGGTGTAGCCGCCAGCCAGTCTGCGTAGGCGCGATAGTGCGGCCGCAGGGCGCCCGCTGCGTCGTACATTTCGTTGAAGAAATCTTTGCTCATGATTTTTGCCGCTGCGGTGGGTTTGGAGAGTTACCAGCAGAAAGCATGCCAAACGTGAAACCCAGTAATACGGGCTTTCTGCGTGCACTGGCGTCGCGCCATGCACCATAGTTGTGCGGGCGCGCACCAAATGAGCAAGATTTCGCTGGCTAGGCTTGGGTTACGAAACCAAAGTGTTCGAATGGGCCACAGCTCCCAGCATGGTTATGAA
>NZ_FLQY01000168.1 GCF_900089945.1 Candidatus Propionivibrio aalborgensis
GCTTGAACTCAACTGGCCTGCCGGCCGGCTGGTTCGTGAATACACCTTCCTGCTTGACCCGCCAGAGGTAGCTGCAAAGGGTTTCCCGCCGCTTGCTCCGGCGATGGCCAAACCGGCAACCGCAAGTAAACAGACTGTAGCCACAACACGCACGAAATCGGCAATTGACGATGAGTTGCGTAGTAAGGCGGTCGCCAGAATCCGTAATCCGGGGTCAGCCCAGAAATCTGCAGCTCAGCCTTCTTCTTCAGGGCCAGACACTCGAGAAGTCAAACGCGGTGATACCTTGCACAAGATCGCCGGGGAAAGCAAACCGGATGGCGTTTCGCTCGATCAGATGCTGGTGGGCCTCTTTCGTGCCAATCAGGATGCTTTTGACGGCGGCAACATGAACCGGCTGAGGGCCGGCAAGATTCTCGTTGTACCCGAAAAATCCACTGTTGAGGCCGTTTCGTCGGGAGAAGCCAGCAAGATAGTCCGTACTCAGTCCTCGGACTGGAATGCTTACCGAAACAAGCTTTCCGGTGTTGCGGCGCAGGCGCCCGCGAGTGATGAGGTTGCCAGGCAGGAGGCAACCGGCAAGATAAGCGCCAAAGTTGAGGACAAGGCTGCGCCATCAGTCGAACCCAAGGATCAGCTAAAGGTTTCCAGAACCGAGACAACTGCTGCCAAACCGGACGTTGGCGCCAAACGCAGTGAAGAAGACCTTATCGCCAAGGAAAAAGCGCTCAAGGAAGCGAACGAGCGTTTGATCGCTCTAGAGAAAAATGTTTCTGATTTGCAAAAACTGGTTGAACTGAAGAATCAGAATCTGGCCGAGTTGCAGGCGCAAGCGTCATCAAAGGCCATGCCGCTCGAATCGATGAAGCCGGCGGAAGAAACCAAGCCGCCAATAACGACACCCGACGCGGTTCCCGTTGCACCGCCCGCAAAGACCGAGCCGGTTGCGACCTCGATTGAAAAGCCTGCAGAACCGCTGGCTGAAACAAAGCCGCCAGAGCCGGCACCCAAGCCCGAGGAAGCCAAACCTCAGCCGAAGCCTGTCGTAAAGCCAAAACCGGCGATTGCGCCACCTCCTCCGCTTGAGGAGCCCGGTTTTGTCGATGATTTGCTTGACAATCCGCTGGCGCTGGCCGGTGGCGGAGGAATTCTTGCGCTCGCGGCTGCATACTTCATTTCTCGACGTCGTCGTGCCGGCAAGGAGGAAGTGCCTCTGGATTCGTCCAGCACCCTGTCGCCACAGAGTAGCAGCCTCAGCCTGACGGCTAATTCGGTCTTCCGCAACACGGGAGGTCAGAGTGTCGACACCTCGCACACTCCGGCTCAAACCGATTTCAGTCAAGCTGGTCCCGGTAGCATTGACACCGACGAGGTTGATCCGGTAGCAGAAGCCGACGTGTATATGGCTTATGGCCGCGATGTCCAGGCCGAAGAAATACTTGTCGAGGCCAAGCAAAAGGATCCGAAACGCCATGCCATTCACTTGAAGTTGCTTGAGATCTATTCAAACCGGAAGGATCTGAAGCAATTCGAAACGCTTGCGACGGATTTGTATGGAGATACAGGTGGGGTTGGTGCCGACTGGGAAAAAGCGGCCGCAATGGGTCTCAAGCTCGATCCGGCCAACCCCTTGTTTGGCAGTGCTTCAGCACCAGCGGCTGACGCGCCATTCGATCCGGACGCCACGGTACTCGTTTCTCCACAGGCGATGAAGAATACGGTGACTTTGCCGGGTGAATTGTCGCAAATGGCTGAAGAGGCAAGTGCTAAAACTGCTGGTGAGCCAGCACCGGCATTCGTGTCAACTGCGGCGGCTGACGCCACAAGCCTCGATTTCGATCTCGGCCTTGGGGACGACAAACCATCGGCTGCTTCCGGCGAAGTCAAGGCGGAACTGGAAGAAACACACAGACTGCCGGAACCGGTAATCGATTCCAGCGCCCTCGATTTTGATCTTGCGGCAGACACGGGAACACCCGATTCGGCGACTGACGCGGATGCGACAGTCGTTGGCCTTGACTTCGATCTGCCGGATGCTGCCAAGGCAGAAGCTTCCGACGATGGAACGGTGGCTACAGCTCCCGACCTGGACTTTGACCTTGGTTTCGAACCAAGCCCTGCTGAAACAGCCGAGCCCAAGACCGATTCCCCGGATAGTTCGAACGCTGCCGCCTCCGCTGTCAGCAGCGATGACGTTGATTTCGATATCAGTATGACCGAGTCGACCTTCCTGGGCCGACCGATGCCTGAACCGTCGTCCTTTGACATGTCATCGATCGACCTGGATCTTAAAGAGCCGGAAGCTGAGGCTTCGGCATCGACACCGCCCCCTTCAGTAGCTGAGCCCGATTCTTCGTCCGATCTGCCAGACTCTTCGTTCGATGACGTTCAAGTGTCGACTTCTGTCAATCCGGACTTCGAGACAGAGCAATCGGCGACGATCGTGAATCCGCAGTTTGGTACTGATCAAGATGACCTGATGCCAGAACAGGACTTCTCTTCAGAACAGATGGCAACTGCCGTGAATCCGCAGTTCGACGGTGAGCAGACTCTCGTGGCTGGCCGGGACTTCTCGGCGACGCAGGAAGACACTGTAGTGAATCCGCAGTTTGATGGCGAACAGACTCTTGTGTCCGGCCGGGACTTCTCGGCAACTCAGTCAGAAACCGTCGTCAATCCACAGTTTGGCGATGACCAGGATCTTGCGCCAGAGTTCGAGATCAGTCCGAACGAAGAAGTAACGACAAAACTTGATTTGGCGAAGGCCTACGAGGAAATGGGTGATCTGGAAGGTGCACGGGAACTCCTGCAGGAGGTTCTGAAAGAAGGCGATGCCGCACAGCAGGAAAAAGCGCAGGCGATTCTCGCCAAGATCAGCGAGTAGGACCAGAAGACGGTATATTGGCCGTAGCTCTGGTCTGAGCTACGGCCTTTTTCATTGGTGCTGGTTAGGTCGCGCTGGGCAGGAAGAAGCTGAACGTTGCTGTCCAACGTGCATGCCACTCCTTGCAGCCGATTTCCGCAGACCCGACAGGCCACGGAATTCAAGCATATTTGTATCAAACATGCCGAAACTGACCATCCACCCGACGACTTGTCTCATTGTCTGGCTTCTGTTTCTGGTTGTTGTCCAGTTCATGAGCGGAACAACCCTGGTCGTGACCCTTCTGTTGTTACCCGCTCTCGGAACGTATGTCCTGCAGCGTGGCAGTCGCCTGATTTGGCGAGCCCGCTGGCTGCTGATTTCGATGCTTGCCATCTTTTCGTGGGGAATTCCTGGCGATCCACTTTGGAACGGTGCCTTTGCGCCAACGCACGAAGGCTTGCGTGAAGGACTGACTCACTTTGGCCGCTTGTTACTGGTGCTGGTTGCCGTCGCTGCTTTCCTGGAAGCGATGCCCCTCCCCGAGTTGCTGGCCGCCATGCATACATTGCTCGGGCCTTTGCGCCGCTTGGGGCTTGACCCTGATCGAGGCGTCGTCCGTCTCATGCTGGTTCTGCGCTATGTTGAGGCTCTGCCCCGTCCACGCGACTGGCGAACATTGGTCGATGCCCCGGCGACGAATCTGGGAGAAGCCGTTGAAGTGGATCATCGGCCGCTTCGCTGGCCTGATTATTTTGTCGCACTTGCGCTGGCTTTAGCTGCGGCGTTTTATGTATTTCGATAGGCGTACGGGATGAGAATTGCCCTCGGCGTCGAATATGACGGGAGCGCTTTCCATGGCTGGCAGAAACAGCCGGACGGAAATACAGTACAGGACGCCCTGCAGTCGGCGCTGAGCGGGATTGCCGGCGTACCAATTCAAGTGGTAGCCGCCGGCCGGACAGACACCGGGGTACATGCGACGGGCCAGATTGTGCACTTCGATACATGGATCGAACGCCCTTTGAACGCTTGGGTTCGTGGCACCAACACTTATCTACCCGCGGCAGTAGCGGTGCGTTGGGCACATCCTGTCAGCGACAGCTTTCATGCCCGCTTTTCCGCTTACGGTCGCCGCTATCGCTATATCGTGATCAATCGGCCACAACGGACAGGTGTGTGGCAAAGACATGCGGGCTGGTATCATCACCCGCTTGACGTCGGAAGAATGCGACAGGCGGCCCGAATGCTAGTGGGTGAGTTCGACTTTTCGGCGTTCCGCGCGGCGGATTGCCAAGCCAAATCACCGGTCAAGACAATGCGGCAAGCGGATGTACAGCGGTACGGCGACACGATTGTCTTTGACTTCGAGGCAGGAGCTTTCCTGCACCACATGGTACGCAATCTGGTGGGCAGTCTGGTCTATATCGGCCAGGGCAAGCACCCACCGGAATGGATGCAGCAGTTGCTGGCCTCGGGTGACCGTCGTATTGCGGCGCCGACCTTTTCTGCTGCGGGATTGTATCTTGTCGGTGTCAAATACGAGCCGCACTGGGGCTTGCCGAACAGCGACGATTTCTTTTTGCCAGGCATGGCCGGCTTGTGAGATGCGTGCTAACAGGAGTATTGGGGCTATTTCGATGGAAAAACCACGCATCAAGATATGTGGTCTGACCCGACCCGAGGATGTGCAGGCTGCAGTGGACGCTGGAGCCGACGCGATTGGTCTGGTCTTCTATCCACCGAGTCCGCGTTACGTCGCGCTGAAAACGGCAGCCGAGCTGGCACGAACTGTCCCTCCGTTCGTAACCATCGTCGGGCTATTCGTCAACGCCGCCCCGGAGGTGGTAAAAGAAACACTGGCGGCTGTGCCCATCCACATGTTGCAGTTTCATGGTGACGAGGATGAAGTCTACTGCCGACAGTTTGCCCGGCCCTATATGAAAGCGGCGCGCGTGAAGCCTAGACTGGATTTGGTACAATACGCAGTTGGCTTCCCATCGGCACAGGCGATTCTACTTGATGCCTTTGTTGAAGCCTACGGCGGTGGCGGACAGGTATTCGACTGGACGCTGATCCCCCCCGGGTTGGGCAAACCAATCGTTCTCTCCGGCGGCCTTGATGCGGGCAATGTCGGTGAAGCCATCGTTCGTGTGCGGCCGGCAGCGGTTGATGTCTCATCGGGTGTTGAGGCAAGCAAAGGAATCAAGGATGCCGACAAGATCCGTGCTTTTGTTACCGCTGTTCGTGCGGCAGGTTTGATGCCGACCGATTGATTGAGGAACACCGAACAAGAATCGAGTTCGGACTAGGAAAACCGATGCGCAAAAGTTCAGGTGGACGTACTCGTACTTGCTGGCGACGCCATTTCGCCAACCATGCTTGAGGCAGCCGATCGTTTTTTCGTCTGCGTGCATTGAATTGCAATTGACTCAAGGAGATACCATGGTTGCCCCCCGTTATGACCTACCCGATGCTCTGGGCCACTTCGGCCCGTACGGTGGCGTATTTGTCGCCGAAACGCTGATCCCCGCGCTCGAAGAACTGAAAGAAGCCTACGCGAATGCACAGCGCGACCCGCTGTTCATTGCCGAATTTGACTACGACCTCAAGCACTACGTGGGTCGCCCGAGCCCCATTTACCATGCCAAACGCTGGTCCGAGCGGCTCGGCGGCGCACAAATTCATCTGAAGCGCGAAGACCTGAATCACACCGGCGCGCACAAGATCAACAACTGCATTGGCCAGGCCATTCTCGCCCGGCGCATGGGCAAGCCGCGGGTCATTGCCGAAACGGGCGCCGGCCAGCACGGCGTCGCCACCGCCACCGTGGCCGCGCGCTACGGCATGGAATGCGTGGTCTATATGGGGTCGGAGGACATCAAGCGGCAGGCCGCCAACGTCTATCGCATGAAATTGCTCGGAGCGACCGTGGTACCCGTCGATAGTGGTTCCAGGACGCTCAAGGACGCGCTGAATGAAGCGATGCGCGACTGGGTCACCAACATCTCGAACACCTTCTACATCATCGGCACAGTCGCCGGCCCGCACCCCTACCCGATGATGGTGCGCGATTTCCAGTCAATCATCGGCCGGGAAGCCATCGGGCAGATGCAGGAACAACATGGCCGTCAGCCCGACGCCGTCATCGCCTGCGTCGGCGGCGGCTCGAACGCCATGGGGATATTTTATCCCTACATTCCGATCGAGGGTGTGCGTCTGATCGGCGTCGAAGCTGCGGGCGACGGCATCGAGACCGGACACCACGCGGCTTCGCTGACGGCCGGGCGTCCCGGCGTTTTGCACGGCAACCGGACGTATCTGCTGCAGGACGAGAATGGCCAGATCATCGAAACGCATTCGATTTCGGCCGGCCTCGACTACCCCGGTGTCGGCCCCGAACACGCCTGGCTCAAGGATTCCGGACGCGCCGAATACGTCACCATCACCGATGCCGAAGCCCTGCAAGCCTTCCACGATCTATGCCGCCAGGAAGGTATCATCCCGGCGCTCGAATCGAGCCATGCCCTCGCCTACGCCGCCAGGCTCGCGCCAAGTTTGCCGAAAGACCGGATCCTGCTGGTCAATCTTTCCGGCCGCGGCGACAAGGACATGCATACCGTCGCCGATAAATCGGGCATCAGGTTCTGAGGTTCTGACCATGTCAAAAATACAAGCCACATTCGAGCGCCTGCGGGCGCAAGGGCGCAAGGCGCTGATCCCGTTCATTACCGCGGGCGATCCCGATCCGGCACAAACCGTCCCCCTGATGCACACCCTGGTCGACGCCGGCGCCGACATCATCGAGCTCGGCGTGCCGTTTTCCGACCCGATGGCCGATGGTCCGACCATACAACGCGCTTCGGAACGTGCCTTGCTGAAAGGCGTCAGCCTCAGACAAGTGCTTGAAATGGTTGCCAACTTCCGGGCCGACAATAACGACACGCCGGTCGTTCTGATGGGCTACGCCAATCCGATCGAAGCGATGGGCATCAAGGATTTTGCGGCGACCGCCTTCGGTGCCGGCGTCGATGGCGTACTGGTCGTCGATTACCCGCCGGAAGAAAGCGTTGAATTCGCCCGCGCGATGCGCGCCAATGCACTCGACCCGATTTTCCTGTTGGCGCCGACCTCGACTGCCGCCCGCATTTCGCTGGTTGCGGAGCTGGCCAGTGGTTACGTCTATTACGTATCGCTGAAGGGAGTGACCGGTTCAGCAGCGCTCGATGTAGATGCCGTTGCCGCACGCATACCGGAAATCCGCTCCGCGACCGGCGTGCCGGTCGGCGTCGGTTTCGGCATTCGGGATGCGACAACGGCCGGTTCGGTCGCCAGAATCGCCGATGCGGTCGTTGTCGGTAGCAGGATCATCGAAGAGATCGAACAATCGACGCAGGAGCAGGAAGACGTCTGCGCAAGGGTTCACGCCCTGGTCGCAGAACTTCGTCGCGGAATCGACCAAGCGGCTGATAAGGACGCCATCGTCAAAGGAACGTCATGAACTGGTTGACCAAGCTTCTACCGCCGAAAATCCAACGCAGCACGCCCGGAATCGCGCGAAAGTCCAGCCTGCCCGAAGGGCTGTGGAGCAAATGCCCGTCCTGCGAAGCCGTACTCTACGCCACCGATCTGGTACAAAACGCCAGTGTCTGCCCGAAGTGCGGGTTCCACAACCGCCTCAATGCTCGGGCGCGGATCGATCACTTGCTCGACCCCGAGGGCCGTATTGAAATCGGTGCCGAAGTACTGCCGGTCGATTCGCTGAAATTCAAGGATAGCCGCCGCTATCCTGAACGTTTGAACGATGCGGCCGAAAGCACGGGGGAAAGCGACTCGCTGGTCGTCATGCAGGGCGAACTCAAGACCTTGCCCGTTGTCGTGGCGGCTTTCGAGTTCGAATTCATGGGCGGTTCGATGGGATCGGTACTCGGAGAACGCTTCGTTCGCGGCGTGCAGGCGGCGGTCGAGAACAACCTGCCGTTCATCTGCGTTACGGCGTCGGGTGGCGCGCGCATGCAGGAAGGCCTGTTCTCGCTGATGCAAATGGCAAAAACATCCGCCGCGCTGACCAAGCTCTCGGATGCCCGACTGCCATTCATATCGATCCTCACCGACCCGACGATGGGCGGTGTGTCTGCCTCCTTCGCATTTATCGGCGATATCGTGATTGCCGAACCCGGCGCGCTGATCGGCTTCGCCGGCCCACGTGTCATCGAACAAACGGTCCGCCAGGTCTTGCCGGATGGTTTCCAGCGTTCCGAGTTCCTGCTGGAGAAAGGCGCTGTCGACATGATCGTTGACCGCCGTGAAATGAAGGACAAGCTGGCGCAGTTGCTGACCATGCTGCAGAAGCTTCCGGCCGCAGCTTGAGGCTGTGGCTTAACATGCATTCTTTCGATCAACAGAAGTCAGCGTTGATGGAAGTCCACATTTTGATTTAGTATGGCCCAAGCAGATTGAGGAGCCGCTTAAGTACCGTGCCTACCATTAGCCAGTTCTTCGGAATCCTCATTCACATGTATATCCGTGGCGAGCATAACCCACCGCATTTTCATGCGCTCTACGCTGAGCAGGAAGCGCTGATCGACATCCGGACACTCGCCGTTATCGAGGGCAAACTACCGCGCCGAGCATTGGTCATGGTGCTGGAGTGGGCTAACGAGCACAGAGATGAACTCATGGAGGACTGGAATCTATGTCGAGCGAAACAACTACCAAAGCCCATCAAGCCGTTGGAATAATCCCCGCTGCACCATGGCGCTTGCGTGCGCTCAACGTGCTTCCGTCATGGCAGTTGGCAGTAACGTTCAACGACGGATCGAGCGGAATCGTCGATGTTTCCGAGCTGGTAAATGGGCAGAATGCTGGTGTATTCGAGGCGCTGCGCGATCCTGCTTTCTTTGCCTCAGCCTATATTGATTGCGGTGCGGTCGCGTGGCCCAATGGCGCCGACCTCGCTCCCGAAACGATGCACACGGAAATTCGTCGCAGCGGTACGTGGCGAATTACGGATTGACGCTCGAACCGTCGAACACCAAATCGGATGAAGAGTTCGGACGATAGACATTCCCCTGGTTGGCGCGACAGGTTTCCTGACACCTTCTTACGCGGTGAAATAATGACCATGGCAAGCCAACCCCACAAAAAGGTGCGACGTTTGATATGCATTTTGAGCTTCAACATCGCTAAAATGCGATTTGCCCAAGACGACTGCCCCTAATGGCATTGCATCCGCATTTTCCACAATCGCCCTACGAGATACTGCCGCCCGAACTACGCTGGTTCCCTGCCCCTGAAGAGCGACGCAGCACGGCGTATGAAAAACTGCTGCCGCCGCTGGTCGCCAAAATTCGCGAAGAAGTCAAGGTCTGGCGGGACGCCGGGTACAAGGGTGCCGCGGTAACGTCGCAAGCCTTGCTGAGGTGGTGGTTCGATACCGAGCACCTGATCGAACAGGCAGATGGAGCCCTCGCGCCTTTCCGTTACTACTTCGCCCAGCGCGAAGCCGTGGAAACCGTCATCTGGCTGCACGATGTGCGCAAGGTGCAGGACAAGTTCGATCTGTTGCGCTTCGACGCCTCCGGCGCCGTTTCCAGCGGCATGTTCGACGAAGACTGGCCGCGCTATGTGTTGAAGATGGCTACCGGCGCAGGCAAGACCAAGGTCCTCTCGCTGCTCCTTGCCTGGAGCTATTTTCACAAGCTCTATGAACCGGACTCGCGCCTCGCCCGCAACTTCCTCGTCATCGCGCCCAACATCATCGTCCTTGACCGCTTGCGCGCCGACTTCGACGGCCTGCGCATCTTCTTCAACGACCCGGTTCTTCCCGACAACGGCCATCAGGGCAGCAATTGGCGCGACGACTTCCAGATCACCCTGCACATCCAGGACGACGTCCGCGTGGTACGCGACACCGGCAACCTGTTCCTCACCAACATCCACCGCGTCTATCTCGGCAACATTCCCGAGCCGTCCCTCGAAGACGACGACCTGCGCGACTATTTCCTCTCCCCTTTCGGCCCCAAGCCCGTCGGCAAGAGCACCGACAGCAAGACCGACCTCGGCGAGATCGTGCGCGAGATCGAGGAACTCGCGGTCTTCAACGACGAAGCCCACCACATCCATGATCCCAAGATGGCCTGGTTCAAGAGCATCCAGGACATCCACCACCGCATGCTGCAAAAGGATTGCCGCCTCGCGCTGCAAGTGGACGTCACCGCCACGCCCCGCCACAACAGCGGCGCCATATTTGTCCAGACCGTTTCCGACTATCCGCTGGTCGAGGCCATCCACCAGAACGTGGTCAAGCATCCCGTGCTGCCCGATGCTCCCAGCCGCGCCCGCCTGAACGAGGTCAAGAGCGCCATCTTCACCGAGAAATACGCCGACTATCTGCAACTCGGCATCGAGGAATGGAAGAAGAGCTACACCGAACACGAAAAGCTCGGCAAGAAGGCCGTACTCTTCGTCATGGTCGATGACACGCGCAACTGCGACGAGGTCGGCGCGCACCTGGAAAAAATCTGCCCGGAACTGCAAGGCGCCGTACTCGTCATCCATACCAAGAACAACGGCGAAATCTCCGAGGCCGCCTCAGGCAAGAACAAGGAAGACCTTGAAGTATTGCGCCGCGCATCGAACAGCATCGATCGCTGGGACAGCCCCTACAAAGCCATCGTCTCGGTATTGATGCTCAAGGAAGGTTGGGACGTGAAGAACGTCACCACGATCGTCGGCCTGCGCGTCTATTCGGCCGAAAGCAAGATCCTGCCTGAACAAACCCTGGGCCGCGGCCTGCGCCGCATGTACTTCGGCAGCGACATCGCCGAAACCGTCTCGGTCATGGGCACGCCGGCCTTCATCGAGTTCGTCGAGTCTATCCAGCAGACCGATGGCGTCAGCTTCGAGCGCGTGCCGATGGGCGGCGGCGCGGCACGGCAGGACTCGCTGGTGGTGGAAGTCGAAACCGACAACCCGGACAAGAATGTCGATGTGCTCGACATCGCCCTGCCCCGCCTTACGCGCCGCTTCAATCGCGATTACAAGGAACTCGACGCCCTCGATCCCGCCACCTTCGGCAACAAGCGCCTGCCGCTCAAGACCTACACTCCGGAAGAAACCCGCGAGATCGTCTTCAAGACCATGCTCGACGGCGAACAACACCACACCATCCTGCTCGATACCAGCGGGGTCGCCGACTACCGTTCCGTCGTCGGCTTTTTCGCGCGACAGTTGCTCAAGGAACTACGTCTCGTGGGCAGCTATGACGTTCTGTATGGCAAGGTCAAGAGCTTCCTGCGCGAGAACCTGTTCGATGCCTCGTCGGCCGATGCGCCAGTCAATCTCGAAGACCCCCAGGTGCTTCGCAACCTGTCCGAGCCGGCCGCCGGCAAGATTCTTTTCGACAGCTTCAAAGCCGGCATCAATGCGCTGACGGTGCAGGACAAGGGCAGCACCCGGATCGAAGACCGCATCCGGCTGCGCGACACCCGCCCCTTCCGCACCGAGCACCGGCCCTACATCCCGGCGAGGAAATCCCTGTTCAACAAGATCGTCGGCGAACCCAACGCCAGCGGACTCGAATTCGCCTTCGCCAAGTTCCTCGACGACGCTCCCGACGTCGCCGCCTTCGCCAAGAACTATCTCGCCGTCGGCTTCAAGATCGAATACGTCAAGGCCAACAGCGATCTGTCGAATTACATCCCCGACTTCATCGTCAAGACCGCCGACGGGTCGGTCTGGATCGTCGAAACCAAGGGCCGCGCCGAACTCGACTTGCCGCAGAAGATGAAGCGTCTCGGTCAGTGGTGCGCCGATGCCACTTCCGCAAGCCGGGCCGAAAATGGCCCGGCCTACGGCTTTGTCTATGTCGATCAGGAAGGTTTCGAGAGGCATGCGCCGCGCGATTTTGCCGGCCTCGCCGCCGCCTTCCGCGAGTTCCAGACTGCCACATGAAACCCGCCGAACTTCAGCACCTGCTCGATGCGCTCATCGCCGATTGGGAAGGCGAGTGCGTCGAATTCAAGGACGCCAACGACAGCTATTCCACGCCTGACATCGGCAAGTATTTCTCCGCCCTCGTCAACGAAGCCAACCTGCACGCACACGAGGCCGGCTGGCTGGTGTTCGGCGTCAACAACAAGACGCGAAAAGTTGTCGGCACCGACTACCGTAAAGACCGGGAGCGCCTCCACAGCCTCAAGCACCAGATCGCCCAGAACACGGATCCCCCGGTCACCTTCCGTGAAATTTACGAACTGGAAACGGCGCAGGGCCGCGTCATTCTGTTCGAAATTCCCGCCGCGCCGCGCGGCATCCCGATTGCCTGGAACGGCCATTACTACGCGCGAGAGGGAGAAAGTCTCGCCTCCCTCGGCCTTGCCAAGCTCGACGAGATTCGCGGCCAGGGTGCGGCCGAAGACTGGTCCGCTGTTGTCTGCCCCGGCGCAACGATTGACGACCTCGACCCTGAAGCCCTCACCAAGGCTCGCGAGATTTTCGTTGCCAGGCATGGCGACCGCATTTCGGCCGAGACCATCCGTGCCTGGGACGATGCGAGCTTTCTCGAGCAGGCCAGACTGACCTTCAAGGGCGGCATCACTCGCTCCACGTTGCTACTGCTCGGCCGGCCGCAATCCACGCCGTTCTTCAGCCCCTACGTGGCGGAACTTTCCTGGAAGCTGGAGGGGCCGGAACTCGCCTACGAGCATTTCCATCCACCGTTCCTGCTCCAAACCAGCCGCCTGTTCCAGCGTATCCGCAACCTGCGGCTGTCCTTCCTGCCGCCGGGGCAGCTCATCCCCGTCGACGTCTCGAAATACGACCAACGCATCGTGCTCGAAGCCCTGCACAACTGCATCGCCCATCAGGACTACCGGCAATGCGAGCGGGTGCTGGTCATCGAGCGCGTCGGCGAACTGGAGTTCCGGAACGCCGGTAACTTTTTCGACGGCACGCCCGAAGACTACGTCCTCGGCAACCGTAGTCCCAGCCGCTACCGCAATCGCTTCCTCGCCGAGGCGATGGCGCAGTTGCGCATGATCGACACCATGGGCTTCGGTATCCGCGAAGTCATGTTCCGCGGCCAGGCACGGCGCTACCTGCCGTTGCCGGACTATGACCTTTCCGACCCCGGCCATGTCGTCATGCGACTGGCCGGTCGCTTCATTGACGAGAACTACAGCCGCGCCCTGCTGACCCACGGCGACTTTTCCCTGGGTGACATCCTCGCGCTGGACAAGGTGCAGAAAGGCTTCGTTCCCGACGAGGCCGCGCTGAAGACCCTGCGCAAACGCGGCCTGGTCGAAGGCCGCAAGCCGGCCGTGCATGTATCCGCCAGCGTGGCCGAGGCCACGGGGAACAAGGCCGACTACATTCGGACGCGACGGCAAGACGACACGCATTATCGTCATCTGATCCTTGATTACCTTAAGCAGTTTCGCGAAGCCAGCAAGGACGAACTGCGTAAGATGCTCGCCAACAAGTGGCCGGAAGTCTTCACGGAAAAGCAGAAGGAAAACAAGCTGCATAACCTGCTCACGGCGCTCAAGCGCGGAAACCACATTGAGCGCACCGGGGGGAAAAGCAATGCCCGCTGGCGCCTTGGCTTTGTTAAATCCGACTCAAGAATGAAATCTAGCAAAGGAAACTGAGCAATGGCAAACAACATCACATTGTTTATGAACATATTTTTCTTTGATAACCCATTAGCTCGCAGATTCGCTTGAACAAACGAACCATGGCCCGCCCCGAAGCCTACGACCTGACGGATGCAGAGAAGCGCGACCTGATCGCCCTGATCCAGGCTGGCAAGCCGCTGCCGGAGAAATACCGCTTCCTGCTGTTCGAGGACAAGCGCGAGGTCGAACTGGTTTGGAACGGCAAGAGCCGCGACGTGTGCACCACCGTGCTGCCCTTCCAGACCCTGGAACATATCGACGAACCGCGCAAGGAGGCCCCCGAAATTCAGGCCGAACTGTTCGACCCGCGCGGCCGGCAGATCAAGGGCTGGACCAACAAGCTGATCTGGGGCGACAACAAGCTCATCCTGTCGTCATTGAAAAGCGGCGCGCTGCGGCGGCAGATCGAGGACGCCGGCGGCCTCAAGCTGATCTACATCGACCCGCCCTTCGACGTCGGGGCGGACTTTTCGATGGACATCGAAATCGGTGGCGAGACCTTCCACAAGGAAGCCAACCTGCTGGAACAGATCGCCTACCGCGACACCTGGGGGCGGGGGGCAGATTCCTTCATCAGCATGATCTACGAGCGGTTGATTTTGATGCGGGATTTGCTGGCGGAGGATGGGAGCATTTATGTGCATTGCGATCAAAGAGTCAGTGGGCTTATTCGTGCGGCACTCGATGAAGTATTCGGAACAAATTATTTCGTCAACGAACTCATCTGGCGCAGAACTGGCACACATGGCACCAGCCGTGCCTTTGGCGTAATTCACGACACAATCTTCCTATACGCAAAGACCGACCGCTATCAGTTTGACGCGCCAACGACTGAATTGCCTGACGAATATCTGGAAAGCCATTACACACAGAGAGACAACGATGGTCGCCGCTATCAGTTGGTTTCCGCGCATGGCGCCGGATCAGGACCAGAACGACAATTTGGAGATCGCGTTCTTGCCCCGCCGCAGGGACGACACTGGGCTTATTCCCAAGAGCGGATAGACGAAATGCTGAACCAAGGAGCAATTGTCTTCACGTCGACCGGAATGCCCCGTGTCAAGCGGTATGCGGATACGTCACGAATTCCCGTGTCCGCGCTCTGGACGGACTTATCGGTCATCAATTCACAGGCTGAGGAACGGGTCGGCTACCCCACCCAAAAACCCCAAGCCTTGCTCGAGCGCATCATCAAGGCATCCTCCAACGAAGGTGACCTCGTCGCCGACTTCTTCTGCGGCTCGGGCACCACGGCCGCCGTGGCGGAAAAGCTCGGTCGCAAGTGGATCGCCACCGATCTGGGCAAGTTCGGCATCCACACCACGCGCAAGCGCCTGATCGGCGTGCAGCGCGCGCAGCAGGCCGATGGCAAGCCCTTCCGTGCCTTCGAGGTGCTGAACCTCGGGCGCTACGAGCGGCAGGCTTACCTCAACGTCTCGGGCCGGCTTACGCGCGAGCAGAAGGAAGACGCCCTGGCGCAGAAGGAAAAGGAATTCCGCGAACTGATCCTGCGCGCCTACAAGGCGCAGCCGCTGGAGGACGCGAGTTTCTTTCACGGTCGCAACGGCGGGCGCCTCGTGGTGGTCGGCCCGATCAACCTGCCGGTCGGGCGCCTGTTCGTCGAGGAAGTCATCACCGAATGCAGGAAGCGCGGCGCCTCGCGGGTAGACATGCTGGCCTTCGAGTTCGAGATGGGCCTGTTCCCCGCCGTGCTCGACGAGGCCAAGAACAAGGGCATCGACCTGACGCCGAAGTACATCCCGGCGGAAGTCTTCGACAAGCGCGCGGTCGATCGCGGCCAGGTGGTGTTCCACGATATCAGCTTCATCGAGGCCACGCCGCGCTACGCAAGGAAGGACAAATACACGCTCGCCATCGAACTCACCGATTTCTCGGTGTATTACAACCAGGGCGCGATGGACGCGGCGATTGCCAACCTCAAGGAAGGCAAGTCGCAAGTGGTCTGCGAGGCCGGCCAGCTCTACAAACTCGCCAAGGACAAGCAGGGCGTGGTCAGCCGCGAGCTATTGACCGGCGCATGGACCGACTGGGTGGATTACTGGGCGGTCGATTTCGATTACCAAAGCCGCAAGGAGATCATCCGTGTCGCCCGCGACATGGGTGTCGAAGGCAATTTGCCCGGTATTGCACCCGGCCAGGCCAGCCTGCCCGAGTTCGAGGAGCGCTGGACCGGCGGCTATATCTTCGAGAACGAGTGGCAAAGCTTCCGCACCCGGCAGGAGCGCAAACTTGAACTGACCACCGCACCGCACACTTACACCCAACCCGGCCGCTACACGGTGGCGGTCAAGGTGATCGACATTTTCGGCAACGACACCATGACACTGGTCCCGGTCAATGTGGGCTAATTGCGGACGTATACAAGGGCGCAGCAGCTTCGAGACTACCATTCCTGAAAAATCTGCTTCTTTTGACGAACGAACCTTCGTGAAATCACTCCCCGACTGGCTATTACACCTCGAAAACCTGCACCCCAAAGGCCAGGCCGGGATCGAGCTCGGACTGGACCGTGTCAGCCGTGTCAAGGCGGCGTTACAGCAAAGGCAAGACTGCCCGCTAATCATCGTTGGCGGCACCAACGGCAAGGGTTCAACCTGCGCCTATCTGGAAGCCATCTATTCTTTCGCCGGTTTCCGTGTCGGCTGCTATACCTCGCCGCATTTGTTGGACTACAACGAACGGATACGCGTCGACCGCGTGCCGGTCGATGACGAATTGCTTTGCCAGGCCTTCGCCAGGGTCGAGGCGGCCCGACAATCTGCCGGACGCGTTGCGCTGACCTATTTCGAGTTCGGCACGCTTGCCGCCTGGGAGGTATTTGCTGCGGCTCAGGTCGAGGTCGTTATCCTCGAAGTCGGTCTGGGTGGCCGGCTCGATGCGGTCAATGTCTACGATGCCGATTGCGCGGTGGTGACGGGTATTGCTCTTGACCACACCGAGTGGCTGGGCTTGACGCGCGAATCGATCGGTTTCGAGAAGGCCGGAATCTATCGCGCTGGCAAACCGGCCATTTGCGCCGACCCCGAGCCGCCACAATCGCTGCTGGATCACGCGACCGCGATTGGCGCCGACCTCCGCTTGCTTGGGCGCGATTTCGGCTATTTCGGCGACAAGACGCAATGGACGTTCTGGGCGCGCGACACGCAACGTCAGGGGGAAAGTGCGTTACTCCGGCGTGGCGGACTGGCCAATCCGGCTTTACGCGGCGCCTGCCAGTTGCGCAATGCTTCGGCGGCGCTCGCTGTCATTGACGTGCTCAAGCAGCAACTGCCGGCGTCGATGCAGGCCGTCCGGCGCGGGCTGATCGAGCTTGAGTTGCCGGGTCGATTCCAGGTCGTTCCAGGACGGCCAACGATCATGCTCGACGTGGCGCACAACCCGCAGGCGGTCGCTGGCCTGGCCGACAACCTCGGCAACATGGGGTTTTTCGAGAAAACGATCGCTGTCGTCGGCATGCTCGGCGACAAGGACATTGCCGGTGCGCTGGCGGCGCTGGCCGGCAAGATCGATTTGTGGTTGCTGGCCGGACTGGACGTGCCGCGTGGTGCGCCCGCCAAAGTACTGGCTGCAGTCGTGGAAGAAGGCAAGCTGGGCGGTGATGTCGAGAGCTTCGCTTCTCCGACGGAGGCTTTCTCATGTGCTGCCAAGCGGGCGGGAGAAAATGATAGAATCCTCGTCTTTGGATCGTTCTACACGGTGGCGGACGTTATGCGCGCGTTGAAACAGCCCGCCTGAATCAACCGACACTGCTGGTTCTCATCAAACACACTGCTACGCGAATTCCTAGATACCGATGTCCGATTCCCCTGATGCGCATTTGCAGTTGAAAAAACGGGCTCGCCGCCGTCTGGTTGGAGCAATTGCTTTTGCCGGTCTGGCTGCCGTGGTTTTGCCGATGATCATGGACGAGGAGCCGAAACAACAGGTGCAGGACGTCCAGATACGCATCCCCGGCCAGGATCAGACGCCCTTCAATCCGAAAATCGACAAAAAACCAGCCACACCTGACTCCGGCGCGAAGGCAGTCCTGCCGGCCAGGACCGAGGCGGTAACGGAGTCACCACCAGAACTCAAGAAGGCTGAAAAAGCGGCTGATAAGGTGCCCGAGAAAGCGGAGAAGACCGAGAAGGCCGAAAAGACCAGCAACAAGGAGTCCCCGAATTCCGGCGACAAGACGACTGACGATCCCGTCGCAGCCGCAATTGCCAATCGCGCTGGCGGGCAATACATCATTCTTATCGGTGCCTATTCCAATCCGGCGAACGTAAAGCAGTTGCAAACCAAGATTGGCGAACTTGGAATCAAGGTCTTTACCGAGCCGCTTGAATTACCAGACGGCAAGAAAACAACACGCGTTCGCGCCGGCCCCTTCCCCAACCGCGACGCCGCTGACAAGGCGCTCGACAAGATGAAACGGATTGGCGTCAACGGGGTCATAGCTGCCAAGCAATGACTGCTTTCGATTACGTAATTATCGTCATTATGGTAGCGTCCGTGGCACTGGGTATATGGCGCGGTGTGGTGGGCGAAATTATTGCGCTGGTAGCGTGGGTTTTGGCCTTCTTTGCCGCAAAGTGGTGGGGTACAGAGATCGCTGGAGTTTTCTATACCGGCATCGCTGATCCCGCCTTGCGCATCTGTGCCGCCTGGGTGAGCATCTTCGTCGCCGTTCTGGTTCTTATGGCGCTTTTGCGTTTGGCCGTGCGCGGCCTGCTCAAGGCGCTTGGCTTGAGTCTCAGTGATCGCCTCCTGGGTATCGTTTTTGGTGTGGCGCGAGGGCTGGTTATTGTACTGGCGCTGGTGGCCGTTGGCGGGATGACTCTGATACCGAAAGAGAAGTGGTGGACCGAGGCTTATTTTTCCGCACCGCTCGAAACGTCGGTGCTGGCCAGCAAGCCCTGGCTGCCACCGGAAGTGTCCAAACGAATTCGTTTCAGGTAGGGACTATATGTGCGGGATTCTCGGGGTCGTTGCAACCACGCCGGTAAACCAGCTGCTCTATGACGGGCTGATGGTACTGCAACATCGCGGACAGGATGCTGCCGGTATCGCAACCGGAGAAAGCGATGCCTTCCACATGCACAAAGGCTCTGGTCTGGTACGCGATGTATTCCGGACGCGCAACATGCGTGCCCTGCCCGGCTCTATGGGAATCGCGCATTGTCGCTATCCGACGGCCGGGTCGTCGTCGGATTCGGCCGAGTCGCAGCCTTTCTATGTGAATTCGCCCTTCGGACTGGTATTGGCGCACAACGGCAACCTGACCAACACCGAGCAATTGCAGGAAGAAATGTTCAGACAGGATCTGCGGCATATCAATACCAATTCGGATTCCGAGGTTCTGCTCAACGTGCTGGCGCATGAACTTCAGGATGCGGCCAAGGGCTTCCGCCTTGATCTTGATACCATCTTTTCCGCCGTCGCCGGCGTACACCGTCGCTGCAAAGGCGCCTACGCCGTGGTGATGCTGATTGCCGGCTATGGCTTGCTCGCATTCCGCGATCCCTATGGCATTCGTCCGCTGGTGATTGGAATCAATGAAACGGCGAAGGGTATGGAATACCTTGTAGCTTCGGAATCGGTAGCGCTCGATACGCTGGGCTATCGCGTGCTGCGCGACGTGGCGCCGGGCGAAGCCATCTTCATTGATATGGCACATCAGATGCATCATCGACAGTGCGCCCAGAACCCGGTGCTCTCGCCGTGCATTTTTGAATACGTGTATCTGGCACGCCCGGATTCGGTGATCGATGGCGTATCGGTTTACGAAACCCGTTTGCGCATGGGCGAGCATCTGGCCGACAAGGTCGCCAGAGAACTAGCCATCGAGGATATCGACGTGGTGATCCCGATTCCCGATTCAAGCCGCCCGGCGGCAATGCAACTGGCACAGCGCCTTGGCATTCCGTACCGCGAAGGTTATGTCAAGAACCGCTACATCGGCCGCACCTTCATCATGCCGGGGCAATCGACACGGAAGAATTCGGTTCGCCATAAACTCAACACCGTGACTCAGGAATTCAAGGACAAGCGCGTTCTATTGGTTGATGATTCAATCGTTCGTGGCACGACCAGCCGCGAGATCGTCGAAATGGCGCGTGCTGCCGGTGCGCGCAAAGTCTATTTCGCGTCAGCGGCGCCGCCAGTGCGCTTCCCCAATGTATACGGCATCGACATGCCGACACGCAGCGAACTCATCGCGACGGGCCGCACCGACGATGAAATCTGTCTTGAAATCGGCGCCGATGCGCTCGTCTACCAGGATCTTGACGCACTCAAGGCGTCGGTACGCGAGCTGAAGCGCACCTTATGCAGCTTCGACTGCTCATGTTTCGACGGGCAGTATGTTACCGGCGACATAACGACAGAATATCTTGATGCCATCGAACAGACGCGCGAGGGAAAGCTCGCGGCGAACCGGATCGATGGCGGCGATTCGCGTCAGTTGCACCTTAACCTTCATTCCGGACATTGACCCAATGGTTCAAAAGTATCAACTCGAAACACTGTCGGTGCGCGCAGGACAGGCGAGAAGCCAGTTCAACGAGCATTCCGAAGCGCTCTACCTGACTTCCAGCTACGTTTTCGACAACGCGGCACAAGCGGCCGCGCGTTTTTCCGGTGAAGAGGAAGGGAATGTCTATTCACGCTTCACCAATCCGACCGTCGCCGCCTTTCAGGAACGGCTGGCAGCCCTGGAAGGTGCGGAGGCATGCGTTGCAACGGCTTCCGGCATGTCGGCCATCCTCTCGCTGGTCATGGCCTTGTGCAGTGCCGGCGACCATATCGTTGCCTCGACGGGCTTGTTCGGCGCGACTCAGCAGTTGCTGGGCAATATCATGACGCGCTTCGGCGTGCAAACCAGCTTCGTGTCGCAAACCAGGGTTGAGGCCTGGGCCGAGGCCATACGCCCTGAAACCAAGCTGTTTTTCCTCGAAACGCCATCCAATCCGCTGACCGAAATAGCCGATATTTCTGCGCTGGTCGCTGTCGCACATGAGCGAGGCATTCTTGTCGTGGTCGATAACTGCTTTTGCACACCGATTCTGCAGCGTCCGCTCGATCTGGGAGCCGATCTCGTCATGCATTCGGCGACCAAGTTCCTTGACGGTCAAGGGCGCGTGCTGGGGGGCGCCGTGGCCGGGGAAAAGAAGCTTACCGACGAAGTGCTCAGGTTTCTGCGTACGGCAGGGCCGACGCTCTCCGCCTTCAACGCGTGGGTTCTGCTGAAAGGGATGGAAACTCTCAAGATCAGGCTTGAAGCCCAGTCGAGCAAGGCCCTGGAACTGGCACGCTGGCTCGAATCACACCCCAAGGTCACCCGAACCTACTACCCCGGTCTCGAATCGCACCCGCAGTTCGAACTCGCCAGGCGCCAGCAGAAAAGCGGTGGCGCCATCGTCGCCTTCGAAGTCAAGGGGGCTCGAAGCGAAGCGTGGAAGGTAATTGACAACTGTCGTTTGCTTTCGATCACCGCCAATCTTGGCGATACGAAGACCACGCTCACGCACCCGGCGACAACAACTCATGGCCGCATCACACCCGAACAACGTGCGGCAGCCGGGATCACCGAGTCTTTATTACGCGTGGCAGTCGGTCTGGAAGCCGTCGTCGATTTGCAGAATGACCTGGACGTCGGTCTTTCGCAGATATAGCAGTTCATCGGTCGGATCGCCCACGACTATCCGTCCTCGCCTTCCGACACACCGAACTCCCGATCGAGAGCGTTCATGTACCGGACATAGAACCAGATGATCAACACATAGATGACCAGCGTTCCCTGAGCACCCATGTAAAAGCCGAAGGGAAATCCGAACAGCGAAATCGCGCTGAGTTCACGGGCGTAATAGCTGACAACGAAGGTGACTCCAAACCATATAACCAGAAGGATTGCTGTCATCCAGAAGGTTCGCCTCCAGTAGGCTTTGTGCCTTTGCGTAAGTTGCACTGAACGTCATCCTTTTGCAAGATAGCTGAAGAAGTGTCGCAATCATCATGACTGCCTGCGCAAGGTACAGGCGACACCCATACTACACTTCCATGATACGTTCCGTTCCTAGCGAGAGAAATCAGGGGAACGGACACTCTCGACGAAGTTCTGCGTCTCGGGACTGGGTGGTTCGCCAAACAGGCTGACAACGAAAATGGTCACAAACCCCACGACGACTCCCCATATACCGGCGGACGTTGACTCTATGCCCAGCCACGGCTCCATGCCAATATCACGAATACCGAGCCATGGAATCGAGTTGAACTGCACGCGAACCAGGTAGTACAGGGTCACCAGCAGTCCGAGCACCATGCCGCTGACGGCTCCTGCCTTGTTGGCGCGCTTCCAGAATATGCCGAGCACCAATGCCGGGAAAAAAGCCGCACCCGCCAGCGAAAATGCCCAAGCCACCATGGAAAGAATGCTGGCAGGTTTTTGTGAGGCGACAATCGCCGCCAGCACCGCAACGATGAGTAGCAGCGTTTTGGAAACGATCAGGCGCCACTGCGTTGTCGCATTGGGCCGTAAGACTTTGTAATACACGTCATGCGAAAAGGCCCCGGCGATCGTCAGCAGTAACCCGTCAGCGGTCGACAAGGCTGCTGCCAATGCACCTGCCGCCACCAGCCCGGAAATTACGTAGGGCAGGCCGGCAATTTCGGGCATCGCCAGAACGATTACATCGGGATTCAAAGAAAGCTCGGCGAGCTGAAGGATGCCGTCATGATTGATATCCTCGATCGATACCAGTCCGATTCTGCTCCACGCGCCAACCCAGCTTGGCAATTCGGCGATACTTGAACCTATCAGGTTCGAGTAGATCTCGTACTTGGCAAAGACCGCATAGGCGGGGGCGGTCACGTAGAAGGCGAGGATAAACAATAGAGACCAGAAAACGGAACTGCGTGCTTCGCGCACACTCGGCGTTGTGTAGTAACGCATCAGGACGTGCGGCAAGGAAGCCGTACCTAGCATCAGACAAAACACGAGGGTCACGAAATTGAGTCGCGCCGAATTCTTTGCGCCCTCGTCCTTTCCCGGATAGGGTTCCAGATGGCGGATAAGCGCACTGCCCTGCCGGGCGTCATGCCGCATCTGTGAATCCCAGTAATCATGTGCGGCATCGGGAGTTTTCGGCAATTCCCGGCGCTGTCGCTCGAGAGCAATGAGATCGGGAATTCTTGCTTCGCGGTTTTTCAACTGGTCGATCCGTACCGAAAGATCACGCTTCTCTTCTGCGAGTGATTCAGGCAGGCCGGTTATCAGCGCAGATAGCGTATCGGCGCGCTCCAGATACAGGCGTCGCGCTTCAATCTCGGCAGGATCGTGTGTAATCTTGTCCTCAAGCAGGTCGATCTTCGGCAATACCTGACCGTACATGATCTGAGGTACCGGCACGCCAGTCATCGTGTACGAAAGGATCGCTACCGGGGTGGCGTAAGCGACAATCAATACGAGATACTGGACGACCTGCGTCCACGTCACTGCGCGCATGCCGCCGAGCAGGGAACACACCAGAATCCCGGCCAGACCGACAAATACCCCGATCTCGAACTGCAAGCCGACCAGGCGACTGGTAATAAGACCCACGCCATAAATCTGGGCAACTACATAAACGAATGATGCCAGCACAGTGGCAGAGACACCGACCAGGCGCGCCACGCTCCCCCCGTAGCGGGCGCTGAGAAAGTCCGGAATGGTGTACTGGCCAAACCGCCGCAAGTAAGGTGCGAGCAGTAGCGCGACCAGCACAAAACCTCCTGTCCAGCCCATTACATAAGCCAGTCCCTGATAGCCCGTGAGAAAGAGCGTGCCCGCCAGGCCGATGAACGATGCAGCACTCATCCAGTCTGCGCCGGTGGCCATGCCATTGAACATCGCCGGAATTCTTCGACCGGCGACATAGTATTCCGCCACGTTGGATGTCCGCGCCATTACGCCGATGGTGGCGTACAAAACGATGGTCAGGAGAAGAAAGATGTACCCGATCCAGCGCGAAGGAAAACCGAAATACTCAAGGATGCCCAGCGCCAGAAGGAACGAAAGAAAACTTCCCGTATAGAGGCCGTAGTACCTGCGCAGTTGTACGGTGGAGTTCCTCATCTGGCAGTCTGTACTCCTCTAGCGGCGCTCATGCATCCAGCGCCGTGCCTTCTCGATTTCAAGAAAACTGGCCGGCGAATCGGACCCCTTCTGATTTCCGGCGGCTATCGCCAACTGCAATAGCCTCGCTGTGGCATAAGCATCCGAAACCGCGTTGTGCCGCAAGAAGCTATCGATGCCAAAAGTCTCCAGCCAGTCGTCAAGTTCCATTCGGGCATCCGTCTGGAACTGGAAGAAGCTCGGAAGCACCCATGCGAGATCAATCCATGTCTGCCCGAGTTCCATTCCAAGGTATTCATGCATCGCTTTTTCGATCAAGGCCTGATCAAAGAAAGCGTGATAGGCAACCAAGGGAGATTTGCCGATATACCTTAGGAATGCGATCAGCGCTTCAGCCGGATCCATGCCTTCACGTTGGGCCATGCCGCCGATACCATGAATGAGAATGTTCTCGTGACTGCTCGCCTTATCCTGCCGCAGTACAACTTGAAAAGCATCCTTGAAATCGATCTTCCCATGGACCAGCGCGACCGCGCCGATCGAGATCAGGCGATCCTTTCGCATGTCAAGTCCGCTGCTTTCAACGTCGACGACCACATATCGGCAGCGGTTGTGGGCACGGTTGAGGTCTTCGGCGGGCAAGTGCTGCCATGCCTCGATCGCCTGACTATGTTCTGGCGAAAGACTGGCTTGTCGCTCCGTCTTGTTGCTGCCGAAAAACCTGTGTAACCACGACATGGTCAAAGCTGATAATCGAGTTTGAGACGCTTTTGGAGCTTGCGCGCCTGACGTAAAGCCTCTTTCAAGATTCGGCGATCGACCTCATTGAGATCGTCCGGTCGGATCACATTGTCTCCCGCCCGTCCTTGCGTCTGTTCCGCATGCTGATGGCGCAGACGCATCAGCTGAATGAAGTTGAACGCGTCGACCGCTGCTGCTACCTCGTCGGGCGGAAGATTCATCGTTGGCGCTGACTGCTTGAGCCGCTGCACTGTGTTGGTCGCCGACACATTATTGGCCAGGGCAAAAACCCGCGCAGCGTCAATGAAAAGCCGTGTACCGTATTTCTTCAGGTCGATGGTTCCCGGACGTGCCGGATCGGTATCCATGACGAAGTCGCGAATCATGCCCAATGGCGGCACCACGCTAATGGCATTGCCCACCATCATGCGGAGAAAGATCGGCGTGTTTCTTGTGCGCCGCAGAAGCGCCAGCCGCATGCGGTCTGCCAAATTGAATTTTCCAAACAAGGGCCTGAAGTCGAAAAAGATCGTCGCATTGAGCAGCGCCTGAGGTTCCGGCGTGCGAATCCAGTGATCGAACTTTTCATCCCATTCCTCCAGCGTCAGACACAATTGCGGATTGCTCGCCATGATGTTGCCTGTGCAAAACGGAAACCCACACTTGTCCAGATCCGCGTTGACGTCCCGAGCGAATTCAAGCAGTACCAACTGCGTCTGCTCGCGATCCATGATGTCGGTGCAGATATAGACAATCCCGTTATCCTGATCCGTGGTGAAGGTTTGTTCGTCCCGTCCTTCGGAACCGAACGACAACCACGCCCATTCAATTCCTTCGAGGTCATGCTTGTCGAGATTGAGCTCAATGATCCTTCTCGTCAGCGTGTCGTTCAGCGCCGAGATGAACTGGGTGATCTGTTCGGCACCCACGCCCTGAGCAAGCATATTCAGCGAAAGCTGCCGAACATCCTGACTTGCCAGCAAGAGCATTTCGATACTCGTCGCCGTGTCGATCGTCTGGCGAATCTGGCGCAGTCCTACGCGTTGCAGCGTGAACAGGTCGCGCTCGGACACAATCCCCTTCAAACGCCCACCCTCATCAACGGTCAGCACGTGCCGCACCCCGTGCGTGGCCATTGCCAGCGCAGCGTCGTAGGCATTGGCGACTATCGGCAAAGTGACCGGGCCAGGCGACATGAATGAGCGAATCGGCGTATCGAGCGACTCACCCGGCAGAACGATCCGTGTGAGCACATCGGTTTGCGTAAAGATACCAAGCGGCTGCTGGTCAGTATCGATGACGATTATCGAGCCGATATTGCAACTGACCATTGTCTCGATGGCCTGACGGGAAGGCGTATCCGGCGTGACCGTAACCGGATCCCTCTTGATGATCGAGGCCAACGACGAATTCATCGTTTGCTGTTCGGCAATGTGCTGTGAAAAATGTATTTGCAACTGCTGCCGGGACTGACCGAGAAGACTGGAGAGATACTGGGTACAGAAGATATTCAGCACCGAGCTCATCTGCATCAGCGCGAAAAAGTCCTCGGCCAGCAGCTCGTAGCAGAACACGTCTCCGAGCGCCGTATAGAAGCTGGTTGAGGGTCGTTGGGCAGCCACCGACCCAATCGAAAAACCTTCCCCCGGCCCCAGAGTCAGCATCGACTGTTCCATCACGTTGGATTCACCCGCATGACGAACAAGAACCTTGCCACGCTGCAAAATGCGGAAAACCCGCACTACGCCAGTCTCCGGAGATACGATCACGGAACCCTTGGGATAATAGGCAAGCTTGACATGCTCTGCAAGGTACTCCAGCGCCTCCTGCTCCATGCGATCAAACGGTGGGTAGGATCTCAGAAACTCGATCGTCGCCGAAACCAGCATCGCCGTCGCACTGTTGTTCATCCCTACCCCTTCTCCCCGGCCGATAAAAACACACGGGCCGACACACACTGTGTGCCGGCCCGAAAAACGGTCTTCATTTGCCGTCTAGTCATGCTTGATGCATCGAATCCAGCCACTAATTCGTCGATGCACGCCTCCTCGACCCAAACCGGATCAATTACCCCGCAACTGCTCGAGAATCGCCGGATTCTCCAGTGTCGAAACATCCTGCGCAACCGTATCGCCCTTGGCCAGCGAGCGGAGCAGGCGACGCATGATTTTTCCTGAACGCGTTTTCGGCAGATTCTCGCCAAAACGAATATCCTTCGGCTTGGCAATCGGGCCGATTTCCCTGCCAACGTGATCCTGCAGCTCCTTGATCATTTTCGTGGCCGCCTCGCCCACCGGACGTGCTCCCTTGAGAACGACAAAAGCGCAGATTGCTTCGCCGGTCAGATCGTCAGGACGCCCTACCACCGCCGCTTCTGCAACTTTTGGATGGGAAACCAGTGCTGACTCGATCTCCATTGTACCCATGCGGTGACCGGAGACATTCAGCACATCGTCAATGCGGCCGGTGATGGTGAAGTAACCCGTATTGATGTCGCGCACCGATCCGTCGCCGGCGAGATAGAGCTTGCCGTTGAAATCATTCGGGTAGTAGGAATTCTTGAAGCGTTCCGGGTCATTCCAGATGTTGCGAATCATCGCGGGCCAGGGTTTTGAGACAACCAGCAAGCCACCCTTGCCCCAATCGAGCTCGGTACCGGTTTCATCGACAATGGTCGCCTGAATGCCGGGGAAGGGCAGCGTACACGAACCGGGCACCATCGGTGTTACGCCCGGCAGCGGCGTGATCATGTGGCCACCGGTTTCTGTCTGCCAGAACGTATCCACGATTGGGCAACGGCCACCACCGACGTCGTTGTAGTACCACATCCATGCGGCGGGGTTGATCGGCTCGCCCACCGTGCCCAGCAAGCGAAGCGAAGACAGGTCGTAATTGGTCGGCGCAACCGCCGGATTGGTATCGGAGGCCTTGATCAGCGAGCGGATTGCCGTCGGCGCAGTGTAGAAAATGCTTATCTTGTGATCCTGGATCATCTTCCAGAAACGCCCGGCATCCGGATAAACAGGAACTCCCTCGAAGACCATCTGCGTGCCGCCACAGGCCAAAGGCCCGTAGGTGATGTAGGTGTGCCCGGTAACCCAACCGATGTCTGCGGTGCACCAGAAGAAATCGTTCGGCTTCAGATCAAAGGTCCACTTCATGGTCAACACAGCGTGTAACAAGTATCCGCCGGTCGAGTGCTGCACGCCCTTGGGCTTGCCGGTTGAACCGGAGGTATACAGCAGGAATAGCGGATGCTCGGCTTCCACCCACTCAGGCTCACACACGTCAGACTGGCCAGCGATAACGTCGTCCCACCAGATATCACGACCCGCAACCATTGCGCATGGGCCGCCCGTACGCTTGAACACGATCACGGTCTTGATCGTCTCGCAACCGCCCAATGCAATCCCTTCATCAACTGCCGGCTTGAGTGGAATCGTCTTTCCGCCACGGCACTGTTCGTCCGTTGTGATCACGGCAACGGCGCCGGCATCGTTGATCCGGTCACGCACCGATTGTGCCGAGAAGCCGCCAAACACCACCGAATGTATGGCACCAATGCGGGCACACGCCTGCATGGCAACGACCCCCTCGATACCCATAGCCATATAGATAACGACGCGATCGCCTTTCTTGATACCTTTCGCGCGCAAGCCGTTGGCCAAGCGGCTTACCTGGGCCAGTAGTTCCTTGTAAGTCACTTTCCTGACTTGCCCATCATCGGTCTCTGAAACGATCGCCAGTTTGTCGCCCAGCCCGGCTTCGATGTTACGATCAAGGCAGTTGTACGAGGCGTTCAGCGTTCCATCAGCAAACCACTTGAAGAAGGGAGCGTTCGACTCATCAAGCACTTGCGTGAAGGGCTTCTTCCAGCTCACATGTTCACGCGCCAAACGAGCCCAGTATCCGGTGTAGTCTTTGCTGGCTTCATCACACAATGCCTTGTAGGCATCCATACCGGAGATCGTCGCCTGCTTGACGAATTCGGCAGACGGCTGAAAATACTGAACGGACTCATTTGCAGACATATCTAATCTCCTGTGCTGTGTTCAAAAGAGGTTTTTCAAATCGAAGGGGACGCGCACCGAAACCACCTGGAAGCCACCTACACTCCACCTACACTCGCCATTCACAACTCGGTGCAACATGGGGGCAGACAATGCCTTTGACCTGCCACAAAAGTCAAGTGAATAACGGTGAATTAGATGCCTCCTGTCTTACATGCCACTTACACAAACATGCTCGGCAAAGCTATTTCACCTGAACAGATCTCCACCGGTTAATCGACCTGAATTTGTTGCAGGCACTAAACGTGGTGCGTGTTTGATGCCAATCCGGAGGATCAACCGAAAGGTGATCGGCGATTATAGCAATAAACACTGCCCAAGAAAGATCATGGAGCGATTGCCGATTGGCAATGATGGACGGCGAGGGAGGCGATCGATTGATGGTAAAATTCTTGGCTGCGCAACTGGACCATGCCAAGAGTCCCAACGAATCAGCCCCGCTCAAAGCAATACACCGTGACCCACCCAGGAACAACCCGAAACCTTTGATAGAAAGCCTGATATGACAGCCATTCGCCAGGAAGACCTCATCCAGAGTATCGCCGATGCGTTCCAGTACATCAGTTACTACCACCCGCTTGATTTCATCACGGCGCTGGGCGCAGCCTACGAGCGCGAGGAATCACCTGCTGCCAAGGATGCGATTGCCCAGATTCTGACCAATTCACGGATGTCGGCCGAAGGTCACCGCCCGATCTGTCAAGACACCGGCATCGGCATGGTCTTCCTCAAGGTCGGCATGGACATCCAGTGGCCGGATGCCACGATGAGCCTCCAGGAAATGGTCAATGAAGGTGTCCGCCGCGCCTATGCCGACCCGGACAACCCGCTACGCGCATCAGTCCTCGCCGATCCATACGGCACGCGCAAGAACACCAAGGACAACACCCCGGCCGTGGTGCACTTCGAAATTGTTCCCGGCCACCACGTCGAGGTCATCTGTGCGGCCAAAGGCGGCGGCTCGGAAGCCAAAGCCAAGTTCGCCATGCTCAACCCCTCGGACGACCTGGTCGACTGGATTCTCAAAACCGTGCCCACCATGGGCGCCGGCTGGTGCCCTCCCGGCATCATCGGTGTCGGCATCGGCGGCACACCGGAAAAAGCCATGCTCATGGCCAAGGAATCGATCATGGCACCGGTCGACATTCAGGAACTCAAGGCCCGTGGCGCAGAAACCCGTGCTGAGGAATTGCGTCTCGAACTCTACGAAAAGATCAACGCTTTGGGTATCGGTGCGCAGGGTCTAGGCGGACTGACCACGGTGCTTGATGTCAAGGTTCTCGACTTCCCGTGCCACGCCGCCAATCTGCCGGTCGCACTGGTTCCCAACTGTGCCGCAACCCGCCACATCCACTTCCATCTCGACGGCTCCGGCCCAGCCAAGCTCGAACCTCCGAAGCTCGCCGACTGGCCAGCGGTGACCTGGGTGCCGGATGTCAAATCCGCTACGCGAGTCGACCTCAACACGCTGACCAAGGAACAGGTCGCCGCCTGGAAGCCTGGCCAGAAACTGCTTCTCAACGGAAAGATGCTTACTGGCCGCGACGCCGCACACAAGCGTATTTCCGACATGCTGGCGAAAGGAGAAAAACTGCCTGTCGACTTCACCAACCGCGTCATTTACTACGTCGGCCCGGTTGATCCCGTGCGCGACGAAGTGGTCGGCCCGGCCGGCCCGACGACAGCCACGCGCATGGACAAGTTCACCCGCATGATGCTGGAGAAAACAGGCCTTATCTCGATGGTTGGCAAGTCCGAGCGTGGTCCTGCCGCGATTCAGGCGATCAAGGACAATAAATCGGCTTACATGATGGCCGTCGGCGGTGCCGCCTATCTGGTCGCCAAGGCGATAAAGACCGCCAAGGTTGTCGGTTTTGCCGATCTGGGCATGGAAGCCATTTACGAATTCGATGTCCAGGACATGCCGGTCACCGTGGCCGTTGATTCAAACGGCACGGCAGTGCACACCACCGGGCCGAAGGAATGGCAGATCAAGATTGGCAAGATTCCTTATGCCGAGCCCGTAGCTCACTGAGCATCAGCGCGAGACCCGATCAAAACCGGCCATCAGCCGGCTTTGATCCCAAGTGCGTTGGAAACAGCTCGATTGCATCTCGCGTGGCGCACTTCAACTAGCTATAGTCTGGGATAGGCTCAGGCACCGACGCTATCGACCAGCCGCATGACCTGCACGGGATCGGTGACGCTCGACACCCGGAGGATGACCTTCTCGCCGCCGAGTCGCGCCAGCCGCATCCGCCCATAAACTCCGTTCCGGGAAAACGTCAGCGCTTTGGCGCCCGGGATTTTCTGCGTGGTCCAGGTGTTGCCGCTAAGGCCAGTGACTTTGTAAAGTGGCGCGCCGACGTTACTGCCCTGAATGTAAAGCGTATCGGTATCCACGTCATAGACGTTGCCGGCAGAAAATAAACTTCCGCTCATTTGCAGCGCAGCAGCGGTAAAGTCGAGGTGCGAGGCATCCGTCGAGGATAACTGTATCTTGTCGCAGTATTTGGCCCAGTGCCTCGAACCAGCGTCGATCGCTTCTCCGTAACGAGCGCGATGATAGTAGAGCTTCTGGGCTGATTTGCCTTCATGGCCATAGAAGCCGAAGCACTCGCGCCTTTCCTCGATCCACCCCCAGCAGGAATGCACACTGACAATGTGCGCCCATTGTGTATAACGCGAGGTCCACACGCCCAGGCTGGCCGGATTCCATAGCGTTGCCTGGCGCCCTTCAAGCGCCCATCTCCAGACGTGGTAAGACGCGTGCGGCCCGTAGATATTCGTTCCATCGAGGAAAGCCGCCGAGGCGGACAGGTCAACATTGCTCTCGCCGATCGGCTTCCAGTTTGTCGGACCGACGTGCTTCTTCGTGTCGAGGTCGTAGATCGTATTCGCGCCGCTGGCGTAGAAAATCCCGCCGGACTTGTTGGTCGTTTTGCCGGTGATGACATGCATCACCGCCGGCGGAATCCACAGCAGTGACCAGCTCGTATGCACGGCGCCCGGTTGCCCGCTCTTGAGCATCGACGACCACCACGATTCGCCTGGCGTGAACACCGGCTTGCCATCGACGACCTTCCAGTCGCCGTTCTCGCTCTGCGGATCGCGGTCTTTGGCGCGGTCGAAGAGCAGTGTCGCCGCCTTGAGCCGGTAGATCGCCGTCTCGCACGAGCTGGTGCCGAAGTGTCCGCCGCCGGTAATGAACATTTCCTGTGCAGGTTTGCTCCATGCCGCGCCCGACCAAGTATTCATGATCCCCGTCCAGCTTGGCGCGCCGGAGCGGGCGGTGTAATACGGCGTCTCGACCGCATCAAGCAGAGGCGGCGAATCGACGAGCACATAGCGGTTCGCCGGCAAGCCTTGCCAGTTGCCCACCGGAATAATGCCGTTCTCGTCGCGGGTCGGCGACCACGTCATCGTTCCGTGGTCAATGATTGGCGAGTTTGATGAGAGCAGTGTCGGTTTCTTCATGACAGGACCCGATAGGTGATTCTGAGGCTTTCAAGCAAACGGGTTATGAAAGGACAACAAAGGTCGTTCGCACGCACGGTTGACGCAGCCTAGTACACATTGTTCCAGTTGACAAAAGTCCGGTTTGCAAAAAGGTGGGGCCTGGTTCGTATCCTCGGGCCGGAGGTGTTGAGTGACCCGAGCAACGACCAGCTTCGTCCTTCGTGGGGTCCCTTAGTTGCTACGGAACGGAAGAGAAGCACTCGTCGACGCGAAGAAGGCCGACAGGGCCTATCCGCAGATAGCCGCAGCGCGTCAAGCCATCGGGCGCATTGGGTAGCCGGGACCGCTCTTGGAGGGCCTCGCTTGGGAACGGCTACCGATGCCTAATTGGTGGGCGGTACTGGGTTCGAACCAGTGACCCCTGCCGTGTGAAGGCAGTGCTCTACCGCTGAGCTAACCGCCCGATAGAGGACGCGCATTACACCATAGGTCTGCACGGCGGTCAATTTACAGCGCCACCTTTCCACTACAATGTGCGCTTTACGATTTCCTGCTTCTTTCCAATGAAAATGATCCGTACCCGTTTTGCGCCCTCACCGACCGGCTTCCTGCATATCGGTGGCGCCCGCACTGCCCTCTTCTCCTGGGCGTACGCCCGTCATCACGCTGGAAAGTTCATCCTCCGGATCGAGGATACGGACGTTGCGCGCTCAACGCCTGCGGCCGTTCAGGCGATCCTCGATGGAATGGACTGGCTCGGGCTCGCACATGACGAGGGCCCCTTCTACCAGCTGCAGCGCATGGATCGCTACAAGGCAGTGATCAAGGAGATGCTTGATGCCGGCACCGCTTACCACTGTTACACAACGCCTGAAGAACTCGACCGCATGCGTGAAACGCAGCGCGCCACAGGCCTGAAGCCGCGATACGACGGCACCTGGCGCCCGGAGCCGGGCAAGACGCTGCCACCGCCACCCGATGGAGCGCTACCGGTGGTGCGCTTCAGGAATCCAGTAGAAGGGAAAGTGGTATGGGATGACCTCGTAAAGGGCCGCATCGAAATCGCCAATAACGAGCTCGACGATCTGGTAATCGCCCGCGCCGACGGCACCCCCACCTACAACTTCTGCGTGGTCGTTGATGACTGGGAGATGGAAATCACGCACGTCATCCGTGGTGACGACCATGTCAACAACACGCCGCGCCAGATCAACATCCTCACGGCGCTCGGCGCTGAAGTGCCGCTCTACGCACACCTTTCGATGATCCTCGGCGATGACGGGCAAAAGCTCTCGAAGCGACACGGCGCAGTGAGCGTGATGCAGTACGACGATGATGGCTACTTGCCGGAAGCCGTGCTCAATTATCTGGCTCGGCTTGGCTGGTCGCACGGCGACGAGGAAATCTTCTCGATGCAGCAATTCTGCGAATGGTTCGACCTCGATCACATCACGCCATCGGCCGCGCAGTTCAACACCGAGAAACTCAACTGGCTCAATGCCCATTACATCAAGCAGACAGACAACGCCCGCCTTTCGGGGCTCGTTCGTTCCCGGCTCGAAGCACGCGGCATCACAATCACCGACGAGCCCTCGCTTGAAGCAATCATTGGCCTCTACAAAGAGCGCATGAGCAATTTGAACGAACTTGCCGATGCCGCCGAGGTGTTCTACATTGACCTGCACCCCAATGCCGATGTCCTGGCGTTGCATCTGACACCGGAGATCTTGCCGGCTCTGGCGGATTTCATCGACGGCGCCAAAGGTGTGGAATGGGAGGCACCCGCCATTGCTGCATTGATCAAGACATGTATCGGCAAGCATGGACTGAAGATGCCCAAGCTGGCCATGCCGCTGCGCGTGCTGCTTACCGGACAGACGCAAACGCCGTCGGTCGATGCCGTTGTCGCGCTGTTTCCGCGCGAAATTGCGCTCGGGCGGCTGGCCGCAGCATCTGTCGGTTGAAGCGTGCCGTTAGTAGCCCGCAGAAGGCACAAAGCACTTTACAAGAACTGACCCCATCCCTATAATGCGCCCTTCTTTCGAGCGGGGGTATAGCTCAGCTGGGAGAGCGCTTGCATGGCATGCAAGAGGTCCGCGGTTCGATCCCGCGTACCTCCACCAACAAGCCGAGAGAAACATCGTCCGGGTCCCCATCGTCTAGAGGCCTAGGACACTACCCTTTCACGGTAGGTACCGGGGTTCGAATCCCCGTGGGGACGCCAAGATTGGTCTGTGGTTGCCAGGCACAACATGCCGCAACCCTCGATTCAGAAGTATTGGAGTGGTAGTTCAGTTGGTTAGAATACCGGCCTGTCACGCCGGGGGTCGCGGGTTCGAGTCCCGTCCACTCCGCCAACATTCCCCAATGGCTGTTTTCGCAACCGAATCCATCGGATGCGAGAGCAGCCATTTTGCGTTTGCTGCCGATTGCCGTGCGATTTCAATCTACATCGCTTCCAGTCGGGTCAGAGCCGTGTCGCCTTTACGTGACCGCGTTTTCCTGTTCCCTCCCTGTTCAAAACCCAAAATCAGCTTGTTCCTTGACCTGCGAAACGTCGCTGGACCAGCGGTATTGACCGGGCTCGGTTACCATGCCGACCCGAACCGAGTCGAGCTCGATACAGCGATAGCAGGCCAGAAGATAGGTTTCAGCCTGAACGAGGCTGGAATTGTAGCGGCTCTCCTACAGGTTGCCAGTGCGCCGGCAGAAGCGATTTGATGTATCGGGCATAGCGCCGTCCCAATGACTGCATCAGCCGGTGAACATAGTTGGTCATCAGCACATAGGCATGAAGCGCCCGAGCGTAGCGCCTGCCGGGTTCAAGCAGTTCGTCCTTGAAGAACTGGCAGTCTTCGTCACTGGTGAAGACTGCGTCGCGGTTGTGGCCACTCAGGATGACATGCTGAGGTACAACTGAACTTGCGGCCGGAGATAAGCGTGCAACCAAATCCCCGTGGCCTTCATCAGAAAAACGCCTTGCAAACCCGGAGGCGCCCATCTAATTTTAGATATGCGGTTAGGCCACGCTGGTTGCCGTGGCCGAGCCTTCTTCGCGCTGTGCCTGCCGCTTCGCGTCGCGCGTAAGTCTCTCGGCCACTCGTTCCACGAAAGATAATCCGAATTTTGGGTTCTATACTGAGATCACGGATCTTTGAATGACTGATGTCATCTGCAAGATTCGGGGTCGAACACCCGCCGTCCTTGTGACAATTCGCTCTGCGGGAACACTGAGCTTTCTGCCCCCGTTGAAGCCGTCGTCAAGACAGGGAAGGGAGAAATGCCGAGGATGGCAAGAGTAGGAACCTCGGAATATTGTTTGTTGCCCATTTGCACGTGCAAGTCCGATAAACAGTAATCAACGCAAGGAGGCACACATCATGGCAGTCAAGGTTCTGATCAAACGCAAGATCAA
>NZ_FLQY01000169.1 GCF_900089945.1 Candidatus Propionivibrio aalborgensis
CCTACTAATCAGGCTGCTTTCGTTCAGGGAGAACCTCATGGCACTCATGGATTTCATCAAGAAACAGTTTATTGACGTCATTCAATGGACTGAGGAGGGCGATGGCGTTCTAGCCTACCGCTATCCGATGCAGGACTTCGAAATCCAGAACGGCGCCCAGCTGACGGTGCGCGATTCGCAGATGGCGGTATTCGTCAATGAAGGTCAGGTCGCCGACGTCTTTGGCCCAGGCCTGTACAAACTGACAACGCAGACGCTGCCGGTGCTGACCAATCTGAAGAACTGGGACAAGCTGTTCGATTCGCCATTCAAGTCCGACGTCTATTTCTTCTCGACCCGCCTGCAACTCGACCGCAAGTGGGGAACGCCGAACCCGATCACCATTCGCGACAAGGATTTCGGCATGGTGCGCATGCGGGCCTTCGGCATCTATTCGTACAAGCTCACCGATCCGGGCAAGCTCTACAAGGAAATTTCCGGCACTCGCGAACAGTACGGCGTTGATGAGCTTGACGGACAACTGCGCAACGTGGTGATCGGAACGATGACCGACCTGTTCGGCGAGTCGGGCGTTCCCTTCATCGACATGGCCGCCAATCAGGTTGAATTCAGCACGGCACTGAAGACAAAGCTGGAACCGGTGTTCGACCGCTATGGCCTGGCACTCGACAGCTTTGTCGTGCAGAACGTTACCTTGCCGGAAGAGCTGCAGAAGATACTCGACACCAAGATCGGCATGAACATGATCGGCGACATGGGGCGATTCACCCAGTATCAGGTAGCCAACGCCATTCCGCTGGCCGCGCAGAACGAAGGCGGATTGGCTGGAATGGGCGCTGGCCTGGGTGCCGGCCTGGGCATTGGACAGAGCATGGCACAGGCCATGACGCAAGCCGTACAGCCTGGGGTGGCGCAACCAGCGCCAGCCGCAGCACCGGCAGCACCAGTCGGTGCTGCTGTCAGTGCCGACGAAGTGGTCGCCACCCTGGAAAAACTGCACGGACTGGTCGCCAAAGGCATCCTTTCACAAGCCGAGTTTGATGCCAAGAAGGCTGAGTTGCTGGGCAAGCTGGGCTGATGAATCAAAACCCACCACAGAGGCGCTGAGGCACAGAGATGACGCAGAGAAAACCCAAAGCAAGTCTTGGCTTTCCTCTGCGTTTCCTCTGTAACTCTGCGCCTCTGTGGTAAGGCTTTTGTTTTAATCCCGTGAAGACCGCCAGTTGCCCTTCCTGCGGCGCGCCGGTCAGCTTCCAATCGGCAGCCTCGGTCTATGCGGTGTGCGAGTTCTGTCGCAGCACCCTGCTACGCGACGGCGAGGATCTGAAGAATCTCGGTCGCATGGCGGAGCTGATGGACGACCCGACGCTGATCCAGATCGGCAGCGAAGGGACATTTCGCGGACATCATTTCGGCGTCATCGGACGCATCCAGTTGAGGCACGAATCCGGCCTGTGGAACGAATGGCACATTCTCTTTGACGATGCGCGCAGCGCTTGGCTATCCGAGGCGGGCGGCGAGTTCGTCGTCAGTTCGCAAACGCTGGTTGACGACACCCTGCCGTCTTTCGAGGCACTGCAACCGGAAATGCAGATCAGTGTTGGCGGAAGCAGCTTCACCGTCACCGACCTCGAATCGGCACGCTGTATCGCCGGACAGGGCGAACTGCCGTTCAGGGTCGAGTCGGGCTACGACGCCAACACCGCCGACCTGCGCGGTAACGACCGTTTCGTCACCATCGACTACAGTGAAACACCGCCGCTGGTCTTTGTCGGCTACCCGGCGAAGTTCGACGAACTCAAGCTGACCAACCTCAAGGATACGGCTGCCGCCTCGGCCGCGCAGGCCGCGACGATCAAGGCCCGGGCCTTCAACTGCCCGCATTGCGCCACGCCGCTGACCGTGCATTCCGGCGCCATCGAAAGTATCGCCTGCGCAAGCTGCGGCTCGATCGTCGGCATCGACAACGAGAACGTGAAGTTGCTGGCGCGCGCCGCACAGTCGCTTCGCATTCAGCCCTGGTTGCCGCTCGGCAGCAAAGGCACGCTGCATGGCATCGAGTGGGAAGTGATCGGCTTCATGCGGCGCAGCACGCGGTCTGACGGCATAGACTACCCGTGGTCCGAGTACCTGCTGTTCAACGCCGAACCGGGCTTCGCCTGGCTGACCGAATACCAAGGGCATTGGAATTTCGCCCGTACCCTGTCCAATCCACCCATGGTCGGCCGCGGTCAGGCCTCGTTCCAGTTCAAGGGTTCGGAGTTCAAGCTCTTCAGCTCCGGCACCGCGGAAGTGACCTACGTTTTGGGCGAGTTCTACTGGCGGGTTGCCGTCGGGGAATCGTGCATCGTCGAAGACTACGTCTGCCCGCCGCTGATGCTCTCGCGCGAGGTCACCGACAAGGAGGCCAGCTGGTCGGAGGGTGAGTATCTGGAGCCGGAGGCCCTGTGCGCAGCGTTCAAGATCACGGCATCGCCCCTGGAGCGCATCGGTGTCTATGCCAATCAACCCAACCCGCTGGCCGAACGCCACCGTGGCGTGTGTCGGCTGTTCTGGAAGCTGGCGCTGGCGGCGACGTTGCTGCAATTGGCATTCGTATTGATTTTTTCCGCGCGCGTCGTTCTCAAGCAGCCGCTGGTGCTTTCGCCGTACAACGATGAAGCAACGCTGACCACTCAGGAATTCACCCTGAAAAGCCGGGCCCGCTCGCTTCGTGTGGAGCACAGCACCGACCTCGACAACAACTGGGCCGACATCACCACCACCTTGATCGAGAAGGATACCGGGGAAGCCTATCAGGGGGGCCAGGAAGTCAGCTACTACCGCGGCGTCGACAGCGGCGAAAGCTGGTCCGAAGGCAGCAGGGAAGAAGCCCTTGTCTTCAAGGATATCCCGCCCGGCAATTATTACCTGACCGTCGAGTACGAACTGGGCACGGATCGACGCAACGCGGTGACCGATACGGTCGAGGTGGTGCGCAATCCCGTCACCTGGTCGAACTATGTGCTGGTGATGATCTTGCTGGTGATGTTTCCGCTCTTTTCACGCTGGCGGC
>NZ_FLQY01000170.1 GCF_900089945.1 Candidatus Propionivibrio aalborgensis
CCGTTCGCCGCAGGCGTTGTAGGCGCCACAGTGTTTGCGCCAGTTCTTGGCGTGGCCGGGGGGAACGTTCAGGTAGATCGGCTGCCCGTAAACCGGTACGCGCTCGATGATGATCGGCTGCTGGTAGATCAGTTGAGGTTGCGGATAGCCACCGATGTCGAGGCGGCCATAGAAGCCGGGCTGGCCAATGCTTACCGACACGGCCACATCGGAGGCAAGCGTCGTGGCGGTGGCAGCGGCAAGCACTGCGGCGAATAGAAGACGTTTCATGTGGGACCTCTTGTTGTCAGTGTTCCTGCCAGTCTTGCCGGAGCACGATTTCGTTTGTTCCGGACGGTCCTCACGCAGACATTGCATGTGTGCTGACTCGGATGGTCCAGCATAATGGCACCCGCCTTCGGCGTCTGTCTGCTGGCGCACATAGTCGGCACTCACGCGGCGTGCTTCGGTACGCTAATCCATCACTCGGGCGTAAGTGGTATTGTCGGCCTCGTAGCACCCACAGGAAGCGGCTTCCAGGCCGCCACGGTCGAGAATCGTGATATTCCCGCGACTGTAACTGATCAGTTTGCGATCTTGCAGTGAAGTGGCCGCCTTGGTCACCCCGACCCGACGCACTCCCAGCATGGAGGCCAGAAATTCGTGCGTACCATGAAATGCATCCGAGTGCGCCCGGTCCTGCGCCATCAGGAGGCATCGGGCGAGACGCGCTTCCACGACATGAAAGCGGGTGCAGGCGGTTGACTGCGCGAGTTGGCCCATCACCACGTGGAGGTAACGCTTGAGCAGCCCGTGCAGCGCCGGACTGAAATCAAGTTCACGACAAAACGGCGCCGCGTCCATCCGAAGCGCAAGTCCTTCGCCCTGGACCAGCGCGCTGAGCGGCGAAATATCCACCCCCAATATGAGGGAGATCCCGAGCATGCCTTCGTCGCCGACCAGGCCCACCTCCAGGCTGGCACAACCGTCGATCGGCGTTACCAGGGAAATGTAGCTCGTTGTAGGAAAGTAGACGTGACAAATGCGCTCGGCGGGTTCGGCCAGAACCTCGGCAAAGCTCAGTTCAACCGGCTCGCAGCCTGCCAGAAGACGCTGCCGATCTTTGCGCGGCAGAGCCTCGATCAAACGATTGGTGGCAGCAACCCTGGCTATTGGCACGTCGCGCCCCTCGATGTAAAGGTGAAACCGGCAACTGGTAAGGGCGCGCGGCAATGCCGATGTCGGATGCGGACCGAGAGCATACAGCTACGCCCGAATGAACACTTCATGGCACTTAGCTTGGACTGCGAACTGACGACTGTCTGGACGCTAGCGCACATAACAGCGCTGCGCGTGGTACGTACGACCCTGCGGGACCGATGCTTCGGCTTAGCGCGCCATCACCTCCGGAAGCAAGCGCTCGAACTCCTTCCTGACCACCGCGTAACACTCGCAGCAGCGTGCCTCCAGACCCGCCCGGTCGAGTACGGTGATGCGCCCGCGCTGATACGAGATCAAGCCGGCGCGCTGCAAATTGCCGGCGGCCTCGGTAACGCCCTCGCGGCGCACGCCGAGCATGTTGGCGATCAGTTCTTGCGTCATCACCAGTTCGTTCGAGAGCAGGCGGTCGAGCGAAAGCAGCAGCCAGCGGCACAGCTGCTGGTCGAGCGAATGATGGCGGTTGCACACTGCCGTCTGCGCCATCTGCGTCAGAAGCGCCTGAGTGTAGCGCAGCAACAGGCGCTGCATCGGGCCGGCGCGATAGAACTCATCCTTCAGCAGCTGGTCCTTCAAGCGATAGGCGTGACCGGCGCTTTGCACAACCGCCCGGCTCGACGTGCTTTCGCCGCCCATGAAGAGCGACACGCCGACGATCCCCTCGTTGCCGACCACAGCGATTTCAGCCGATGAGCCATCCTCCATGACATAAAGCAAGGACACGATCGAGGTGGTGGGGAAATAGACATGGCGCATCTGAATACCTGACTCGTACAGCGCTTCGCCGAGCGACATCGGGACCAGCTCCAGACTGGGCAGGAGGCGCGCGTATTCGTCCGCCGGCAGGGCAGCGAGCAGATGGTTCTGGCGCGGGCCAGGCGGGGCAGGCACACGAGGGGGAGGCGACGGCATGGCAATTCTCACACTCATCAGCAGCGATCGGACGACCACGTCGATGCGGGTGCAACGACGGAGCGAGATACGTGCCGACTATACACGCCTCGCATTGCCTATGTGCAGTAGCGTACAGACACAGCCGGGCGTTCGATGCACGCTCTAGGAGTTCATGGCAGGAAACGAGGATCGAGCGACGATGTAGAAATGCTGCGGCAAATCGCAATCCGTCGTCGACCAGGCATGAAATATCCGAAACACAATGTTTGACAAAGAGGTAAGCCCATGAAAACGATTAGCAGATTTACGTTCAGTGCATTCGCCGCAGTAGTTCTTTTCGGCCTTAGTGCTTGTGCGGACATGTCGTCGCAGGACAAGAGTACCGCCATCGGCGCCGGTGTAGGCGCCGTCGGTGGCGCTGTTCTCACGGGCGGCAGCGCCATCGGAACCGTCGGCGGCGCTGCTGTCGGCGGCGTGATCGGTCACGAAGTCGGAAAATGATGCACAGTGTGATGGGCGGCACGACGCGCCTGTCCTCCCCGGCAGGTGCGCCACGCCCATTCGTTGCTTTGCTCCCGCAGTCGACGCAACCCTCACGGGTACTCCCGCTACGGGCCACTTGATTTACCAGAATTACCAGGAGATATTTGAGATGAAACTCGTAAAAACCGTCAGTGCAGCCTTGTTCGTGAGCGCGTTGCTCGTAGCACTATCCGGTTGCCAGAAGCAGGAAGGCCCGGCAGAGAAGGCCGGCAAGGAAATGGACAAAGCGGCAGAAAAGGTTGGGCAGCAGATCGAGAAGGCCGGTGAAGCGATTCAGGACGCTGCCAAGGGCGACAAGAAATAGGCTGCCGCAAACGCTCGCGGCCTGTCGTCGCGGGCAACCGAACCTAGCCAGTGCGCGACGGTGAAGAATGTGGAAAAGTGACGCGCCTGCCCGCAAATTCCGGGAAGCGCTTCACTGCATTCGAAACAACTTAAGAGAGAAACTGCGATGACTGGAGCACTGTGGTTCCTGCTGGTGGGCGGGCTGTTGCTCGTCATGGGGCTGACGCCGTCGTTCATCAAGCGTCTTCCGGTCACCTCGGCGATCATTTACCTGTCGATCGGCCTGCTCGTCGGGCCGACGCTGCTCAATGCCTTTCACTTCAACCCGCTCAAGGAATCGGCACTGCTGGAAGTACTGACCGAGGTGGCAGTGCTTATTTCGCTCTTTGCCGCCGGGGTCAAGATGCCTGCTCCGGTGCGGCTCGATCGCTGGCGCACACCGCTGCTGCTGGCATCGGCATCGATGGCCCTGACGGTCGCCATGGTGGCCGCCTTTGCCCACTACGTACTCGGGCTTTCCATCGGCGCAGCGGTGCTTCTCGGCGCCATCGTGGCGCCAACCGATCCGGTCCTCGCCACCGACGTCCAGATCCGTCATCCCGGCGACCGCGACCCCCTGCGCTTCAATCTCACCTGCGAAGCCGGCATGAATGACGGCAGCGCTTTCCCGTTCGTAATGCTCGGCCTGGGTTTGCTCGGCCTGCACGACCTCGGCGATTTCGGCCTGCGCTGGGCGCTCGTGGATGTGTTGTGGGCGACCGTTGCCGGGATCGCAATTGGCGTTGTCTTCGGTTCCGCTCTCGGTCGGCTTGGCTGGGCGCTGCGCAGCAGATGTTTTGACCACGAGCTCATGGATGACTTTCTGGGCCTGGGACTGATCGGCATCGTTTACGGCCTCAGCGAACTGCTCAACGCATGGGGCTTTCTTGCGGTGTTCTTTGCGGCCGTCTCGCTGCGACAGACCGAAGTCAGGCTCATCAACGCCAGGGCCGCCAACCTGGGAAAAGAGCTTGCCGGGCACAGCCCGGTCGTGACGTCAGGTGGAGGCGATCCGGTAGCGACCGTCAGCGAAGGGTCGCTGGTCTTCAAGGAGCATCTTGAGAGGATGTCGGAACTGCTGCTGATCCTGCTCGTCGGGGGCTCGCTGTTCCTCGATTCGTGGAGCTGGCGCGCGGTGAGCCTTGCCCTGTTCCTGTTCTTCGTCGCACGCCCGGTCAGCGTAGCGATCGGGCTACTGGGCTCGCGCACGCCATTGCGCATCCGCGGCATGGTCGGCTGGTTTGGGGTACGTGGAATCGGCTCGCTCTACTATCTCATGTATGCCATTCAGCACGGCCTCCCGGAAAACGTGGCGCTGGAGCTCATCCAGATGACCCTGATCGTCGTCACGACGTCGATCCTCATCCATGGCGCCAGCGTCAAGCCCCTGATGAACCGTTTCTGGCGAGCTGACTGATGCGTTCCGCGTAGAAGTCGTCCGACGGGTCCCGCCATGGTCGCGGACCGTGATCGCTCGGGCAAGTTCCGTGACCGTTTATCGAAGCCCAAGAAACGACAATACGAACAGGACGATGACGACCAGGCCGACGAGGTAAATGATGCTGTTCATGTGATTTCCTTCCGGTATGAGTTGAGCGACCGTATCGCGTGGATAGGGCGATTCGAAGTCACCGGTTCCTACCCTACTCGTCTCGGGCCGTATGCTCTGTACGTTTGCGCACACAAGAACCACAAGTACGGAAACAGCGTCTTCCGCTCACTTACGTGCGTCCTTAAACTGGCTTTTGCGCCAGAACCTGGACCACCTCGCCGATGCCGTCATGATGACGTCCTTCGTGCACTTCGCGCAGGCCGACGTGGCGATTCAGCCATTGGCAGCCGGGAAACTCCTGCTCCAGATCTTCGATCGCTGCCAGCAGTTGCGGTTCGGGGGGGCCGCCCGTCCCTCGCCCTGCCTGGCCGGTCCCATAGGCTTCGAAAACCATCAGCCCGCCCGGTCGCAGCGCCGCGACACAACGACGATGCAGGTCTTGCCGAACCCGTTTCGGAAGATGGAGGAATATCGAGATGATGACATCCCAGGCCTCGATGCCCAGATCGCAGGAAGCCAGATCGGCATGACGCGTCTGGATCGAAACGCCGTTCCGTGTTGCCAGAGCTGACGCCTTGTCGAGGCCGCGTTCGGCAATATCGATCGAAGTAACGGGAAAACCCTGCCGTGCCAGCCAGACGCCGTTGCGACCCTCGCCATCGGCCAAGCAGAGCACCGAACCGCCGGGAACAAACTGTGGCGTAACACTGACAAGAAAATCATTTGGCTCGATGCCGTAAGCAAACTCCTCTGCCGCGTAGCGCTGATTCCAGAAAGCGCTGAGCTTGTCGATTGACGCAGCGCTCACTGCCGTGCTTTTGCTTCGCGCAGAATCGTCGTGGCGCGCAGTACGACCGGGCGGTCGACCATCTTGCCATCGACCGCGACCACTGCGCCGCCGGAGCGCGCATCGGCGTCGATCACGCGTTGCGCCCAGGCCACCTCGTCGGCGGTGGGCGTGAAGCAGCGATTGACGACGGCCACTTGGCGCGGATGAATGCACAGCTTGCCGCCAAAACCCAGACGGCGCGAGCGCAACGATTCGGCCTCCAGCAGTTCGACATCGTCGATCGCGGTGCACACGCCATCAACCGGTGCGGCGATGCCGGCCAAGCGCGAAGCCAGCACCAGCTCGGTGCGGAACGGCAGCAACTCGTCCTCGCCGCAGCGCATGTTCATGTCGGCCTGGAAGTCGATCGTGCCAAAAACCAGGCGCTCGACATTTGGACTGCGCGCCAGCACATGGCGCTGCTCGTAGCCGCGCGCCGATTCGATCAGGGGCAGCACCGCCAAGCCCTTCCCAGCGTGGCTTGCCGCTGCGATGTCCACCGGGCGCTCGGCCTTGGGCAACACCACGCCGGCGATACCCGCGTTCGCCAGCAACCCAAGATCCTCCAGGAACCACTGGGTTTCCGCCGCGTTGATGCGGACCAGAACCGGGTGGGCGGGATCCAGCCAGGCGGCCAGCGCGGCGCGCGCCGTATCCTTGTCGGCCGGGCTGACCGCATCCTCGAGGTCGATGATCACAGCATCGGCGCCGGCTTCGAGTGCCTTGTCGAAGCGTTCGGGACGGCTGCCGGGGACGAAGAGCAGGGAATTTGCATTGTTCATGATGACCTCATTGTATGCATCTATGTTTGCTTGAGTTGTGGAATGGCCTGTGCCCTGAAGCTGGCGCGCTCCGCCAAGCATTTTGCGTCAATTCACACCACATGCGCGGCTTGCAGCTGCGCGATCTCGTCCGGAGTGTAACCGAGCTCGATCAGGATGCTGCGCGTATGTTGCCCGAGGGCGGGAACCGCGTCCATCCTGGGCTGTACCGAGTCCGGCAGCCCGGGCGGCAGCAAGGCAGGCAACGGGCCCGCCGGACTCTCGATCTCGACCCAGCGTGCTCTTGCGCGCAACTGCTCGTGCTGCCACAGATCGTGCATGTCATTGACGCGCGCACAGGCGATGCCGGCAGCGTCGAGCCGGGCAACCACCTGTTCGGCGCTCAATCCGGCAAATGCCTGCTCGACGAGGGTTTTGAGCTCGGCACGGGCGATGCTGCGCTTCATGTTCGAGGCATAGCGTGGATCGGCAACGAGTTCCGGTCGCAACAGCACCTTTTCGCAGAAAACGGCCCATTCGCGTTCGTTCTGCAGGCCGAGCATGACCACCTTGCCGTCGCCAGCAGTGAATGGCCCGTAGGGGTAGATCGTCGAATGGGCGGCTCCGGTGCGCTGCGGCGGTGCAGCGTCGTCGATGGCGTAGTACAGCGGATAGCTCATCCATTCGGCCATGGTTTCCAGCATCGAGACTTCGACACGCGAACCCTTGCCCGTCTTGCCGCGCTGAATCAGCGCCGCGAGGATGTTGCTGTAGGCATACATGCCGGCCGAGATGTCGGCGATCGAGCACCCCGCCTTGGCGGGTTCGTCGGGTGTACCGGTGACTGAAAGGAAGCCCGATTCGCTCTGGATCAGCAGGTCGTAGGCTTTCTTGTCGCGATACGGGCCGGAATCGCCATAGCCCGAGATATCGCAGACGATCAGGCGCGGATAGCTTTCGTGCAGAGCTGCGAAGGACAAACCCAGACGCGCTGCAGCACCGGGCGCCAGATTCTGTACCAGCACATCGGCGCTCTGCAGCAGGCGTGTTAGAACGGCGTTCGCGTCGGCATGCTTGACGTCGAGCGTCAGGCTTTCCTTGGAACGGTTGGTCCACACGAAATGCGAGGCCAGTCCCTTGACGCGTTCGTCATAGCTGCGGGCGAAGTCGCCCGAGCCGGGGCGCTCGATCTTGATCACGCGTGCGCCGAGGTCGGCCAACTGGCGGGTGCAGAACGGCGCAGCAATCGCATGTTCCAGCGATACCACGGTGATGCCATCGAGCGGTCGATTTGCGCCGGTCACGATAGAACTTTCAGAAAGATCTTGGCAGACCGAGCACATGCTCGGCCACGTAGGACAGGATCAGATTGGTCGAGATCGGCGCCACCTGATACAGGCGCGTCTCGCGGAACTTGCGTTCGACGTCGTAGTCGCAGGCGAAGCCAAAGCCGCCGTGAAACTGGAGGCAGGCGTTGGCGGCTTCCCACGAAGCCTTGGCGGCGAGATACTTGGCCATGTTGGCCTGGGCGCCGCAGGGCTGGTGGGCGTCGAACAAACGACAGGCTTCGTAGCGCATCAGGCTGGCGGCTTCGACTTCGATGTACGCCTCGGCGATCGGGAACTGCACACCCTGGTTCTGGCCGATCGGTCGATCAAAGACAACACGTTCCTTGACGTAGCTGCTGACCTTGTCGATGAACCAGTAGCCATCGCCAATACACTCGGCAGCGATCAGCGCGCGCTCGGCATTGAGTCCGTCGAGAATGTACCTGAAGCCCTTGCCTTCCTCGCCGATCAGGTTCTCCACCGGAATCTCCAGATTGTCGAAAAAGAGTTCGTTGGTCTCGTGATTGACCATGTTCGGAATCGGCTGCACCGTCATTCCCTGGCCGATCGCTTGGCGCAGATCGACGATGAAGATCGACATGCCTTCGGATTTCCTGCTCACTTCGGCAAGCGGCGTGGTGCGTGCCAGCAGGATCATCAGATCCGAGTGCTGGACGCGGGAGATCCACACCTTCTGGCCATTGACCACGTAGCGGTCGCCCTGCTTCACGGCAACAGTCTTGATCCGCGTGGTGTCGGTGCCGGTGCTCGGCTCGGTCACGGCCATTGATTGCAGGCGCAGTTCACCCGAAGCGATACGGGGCAGATACGCCTGCTTTTGCGCATCCGATCCGTGGCGCAGCAGTGTGCCCATGTTGTACATCTGGCCGTGGCACGCGCCCGAGTTGCCGCCGCAACGGTTGATCTCCTCAAGGATCACCGAAGCCTCGGTCAGGCCAAGGCCGGAGCCGCCGTATTCCTGCGGGATCAGCGCCGCCAGCCAGCCGGCCCGGGTCAGCGCATCGACGAAGGCCTCGGGATAGGAACGCTCCCTATCGATCTCGCGGAAGTAAGCGGCGGGATATTGCGCGCAGAGGTCGCGTACGGCGTCGCGGATGTCCCGAAATGATTCGCTTGCCTTCAGCATGTTGTCTTTCCTTGGGGTTGGTGCAATCGGTAACAGCTCGGGCACCCAATGGCGCTCCTCACCACCGAACACGAAGAAGAACAGGCCGAAAGGATAACGCGTTTACCGCGAAATCTCATGCCGGCGCCGAATGCGGCCGGATGCGCCATTCGCGACTTGGTACAATGGCGAATTATGGAATTTACAGGCAATGGAAATGAAGCGCAGTCGCCCCTCATCACGCAAACGCATATCGGACGATGCCAACGAGCTGGTCCGGCTGGCGACCGGACTGGCAGAGTCGGGCGGCCGGCTGGAGGCCAAACTCTGGGATAAGCAGCTCACGGAGCTGGTCTGCAAACTGCTGCACGACGGTGCCGAAGACGATCTGAATGCCTCGCTCGATCGTCTGTTTGACTCGCATGCTTTGGCGCACGACAGCCTTGCCGACATTCTGGAGTCCAGTGCCGAGTCCTGTGTCATGAGCCTGCAGGGGCAGGACTACGATATCCTGCTGTTCAATGTGCCGCTTCTGGT
>NZ_FLQY01000171.1 GCF_900089945.1 Candidatus Propionivibrio aalborgensis
ATTGCCATCGCCACCATGAACGAGCGCAACTTCCTGCCAACCCCTACCGGCCAATCCAGCTTTGCGGTTCTGCTCTTTCAGGACATTGCGGCCATACCCTTGCTCGCCATTATTCCGCTCTTGGGTATGGCAGCAGCAGGCGAATCAGGTGCCCATGAGCCGGGCTGGGTGGCCGTGGCGAAAGCGCTTGCAGCGATCGCCGCGGTGATTGTCATCGGCCTCTATCTGACGCGACCACTGCTGCGCTTGGTGGCCAGAACCCATCTGCGTGAAGTCTTCACCGCGTTTTCCCTGTTCTTGGTGATCGGCATCGCACAAATCATGTCGTTCGTCGGCCTTTCGATGGGCCTGGGCGCCTTTCTCGCGGGCGTTTTGCTGGCAAGCTCGGAGTACCGCCATGCGCTGGAGACTGACATCGAGCCGTTCAAAGGGCTGCTTCTGGGTCTCTTCTTCATTTCGGTCGGGATGGCGATCGATTTCGGGCTGCTGATCAGTCAACCCGGCTTGCTGGCGATGCTGCTGCTGGGTTTTCTGGGCCTGAAGCTGACAACGCTGTGGCTCACCGCACGCGTCATCGGTGTAACCTCGCGCCAGCGCTGGCTGTTTGCCATCCTGCTTTCGCAAGGGGGCGAATTCGGCTTTGTCGTGTTTGCCTCCGCGCACACGGTTGGCGTGCTGAGCGGCGAATGGACGGCGTTGCTCAACATGGTCGTCGCACTCTCAATGGCGACCACGCCAATGCTGCTGATGCTTCACGATTGGTGGATCGCGCGCGTCGAATGTGCCGGCGGAAAAGATGATCAAGCCGACAGAATCGACGAAAAGGAGGCTCGCATCATCATCGCCGGCTTTGGCCGCTTCGGGCAGATCATCGGCCGCCTTCTGTTTGCCAATGGAATCAATGCTGTGGTGCTGGATCACGATCCTGATCAAATCGAGCAGCTGCGCAAGTTTGGTTACAAGGTCTTTTACGGCGACGCAGCGCGTGTCGATCTTCTACACGCCGCCGGAGCAGACCAGGCCGCCCTGCTTGTGAATGCGATCGACGACATCGAAGACAGTCTGTTGCTAACCGATATCGTGCGTCAAACCTTCCCCAAGCTGAAGATCATAGCCCGCGCGCGCAACGTCATGCACTACGTCGAGCTGCGTTCGCGCGGCGTCGATGTCATCGAGCGCGAAACCTTCGAGGCCGCGCTCAAGGCAGGCCGCCATGTCCTGGAAACCTTGGGCATCGATCGATTTCGGGCAAGGGACATGGCCAACATCTTTCGCCGCCACAACATCCGCGGCCTGGAAGCGCTCCTCCCCAACTTCAAGGACGAGGCCAGTCGCGTCTCTGCCGTGAAGGCGGGTCGCGATGAACTCGCTGCCCTGTTTGCCCGCGACCGCGAGCAGTTTGATTCTGAGCATTCGTCAAAGGGGTGGCATTGACCCGTTCGGCAATGCAAATCTGGATCAATGCGGGACCAACGCAGTCAGCTCTCTTGCGAATCGAAACCTTAGGCTGTTTCAAGCAACTCTAAAAATTCGTCGACGAAGCGCTCCGGCTGCAGCATGTGTGGACAGTGATCGGCGCCCTCATAGAAACTCAATCGCGCTTGCGGCACGTGGGCAGCGATGTAACGCGCCGTCTCGGCCGTATAAAAGTTGCTGGCGGTACCGTGAGCCAACAGGGTCGGCACGTCGATCGCCGGCAGCACGTCGCGGTAGTCGGCGTCGACCAGGGTCTCCCAGATGGCAATGGCCGGCGGTGGGTCGATAAGGCGAACGGCATCGCGTATCACCTGCCAGCCCGAAGTGTTGCGCAGGTAGGTTTCGCGCGCCTTGGCGTTGAGGCCGAAGGCGATCAGGCGCAGTACCGCTTCGGCAAAGTCCGTATTGAACTCATCGAGCATGCGCTGCGCGTGGTCCGCGGTAAAGTCGCCATAAATTCCGCCATTCCAAGTTTCGTCGGTAAGCAGCTTTGGCGACTGATCAATGAAAGCGAGGTGCGAAAAGCGTTCGGTGCCGAAATCACGGATGCACTGCCAGAGCGTCAACGCACCCATCGAGTGGCCGATAGCCGCGACACGCTCGATTTCATAGTGATCGAGCAGGTTGATGACGTCGCGGGCGAGGCGTTTGATATCCGGTTTTCGGGTAACGCTGAGTCGATGGCCCCCGTGGCCACGTGCATCCGGCCGCAGGAGACGATAGCGCCCGGCCAGTGGTTTGATCAATGGCGCCCAGGACGCGTGGCTGGAAGTCCAGCCATGGAGCATGAGAATTGGCGCCCCGCTGCCCGTCTGACGGACATGGAGCTGCTCTCCGTCGTCGGCATCTATCGTTTCGAATTGCATCGCGCGCTTTTCATCCCGCCAGAAACTCGAGGCTGCGCGAGCGCCAGTCAAGCACCGCCTTATGCATCGACATCTGCTCGGCGAGTGCCGGGTAATCGGCGCGAATGACGTTCGCAGCAAAGCCGGAAAGAAAGCGAGATTTGAGCTCGGCCCGGGCGCGGTCGACGCCAATTTCATCGTAAGGCACCGAGGCGAGCAGCAGAAAGCCGTCGGACGGAATACGTTTGGCTTTCATGTTGCTTTGAATGATGCCCGCAGCCTTGCGGATCGGGTCGGCCAAATCCGGGCTGTACGGGCCAACGATCAACGCCTGGTTGGGCGTATGCAGGAAGTCGAAGCCACGACCAAGGCAGATCATCCACTCTCGGTGCTCGATGTCGAGCATGCGCTCATGGAGGCGCACCTGTTCGCGAACCTGTGTGATGTGATCAAGATTTCCGGCTAGCAGGGGCAACAGGTCGGCGCGCATCTGTGCCGGCATGTCCGGCAACAAGTCGGCCAAGCGCGGCTCCAGCATCGCGACATCGCCCTCTCCAAGCGTGGCGAGATCGAGCATGCGGCCGTCGACGCCGTGAATCGCCAGGGCATCCTCATCGGTCTCGAAGCCGCAAACCAGCGGGTAAACGGTACCGTGGCCGCTACCGAAAATATGCTCGACCTGACGGCGGATTTCCTGCGTATGGGCTATCGCGGCTTGCGTATTGTAGGCAAAGCCGGCACAGCCGCGTGCGGGGTCGCCCTTCGACCAGTGGTAGGTGATCAGGAACAGCACCCGCCGGCCGTCGTTAACCATGCGTTGGACATGATGGGCAAGCACCTCGCCGAGGTGCGGCCAGCCGAGATCGAACATGCCGCCGAGGTTGCGAAAAGGCATCAGGATGCCGGTCGGCGTGTTGGTGGCGACGGGAATGTTGATTCGCCCGTCCATGCATTTGAGCACGGCGATTGCGGTGGGGTGCTCCGCGAGATAGCGTCCGCGGGCAAGCCACGCTTCGGGGCTCCTGAACGATTCGCCGTGGCGACGGGCCAGATCGAACAGCCAGTCGATGCGTTGCTGTATGGGCTTGCTGTGGATGTCCATGGCCAGATGCCTGCGTTGAATGACTCGATGCGCTTCAGTGCGCCATTACCCGCACGACGCCCCATAGCGCCCCAAACCAGAGTCCGGCAAAGGCCAGCATGGCGAGCCCGAATCCGCCGCCGCGCTTGTCCGGATTGATCTGATAGGCAACTGCATACCAGACGCGGCCGACAAGCCAGACAATTCCCATCATGCCGGCACCGCGGTCGCCGATGAGCCCCGCATACAGCCACAAGGCCGGCAACATCAGCACTGTGTTCTCCAGCGTATTCATCTGGATGCGAAAGGCGCGCTCGAAAACCTCATGCCCGGAAACGGCGGGAGCCTTGATGCCGTAGCGTACTCTGGCCCGACCGACATTCAGCGCCGTGACGAACAACAGCAGAACCGCCAGAAGGGTAACGAAAGCTGCCAGAGGAAGAGACGACATGGTTGCTCCTTGAGAATTGAGCTAGCGTGGCACTGGGCGAACTTGGAACTATACCCCATGCCAATCGGGACTTACAATGCAGGCCGATTCACGAAACCGAACCATGCCCGACCAAAACACTCCTGCCCGCATTGTCCTGGCTTTGCTCAAGCCGTACCGCAATCGCATACTGCTTGCGGCCATCGCCCTGGTGGTTGCTGCCATGGCCATGCTGGGTGTCGGTCAGGGATTGCGAGCGGTGATTGACCAGGGGTTTTCCGCCGGAGATCCGGCTTGGCTTGATCGCGCCCTGATGGCCATGTTCGGCATCATCGTCCTGCTCGCGGCGGCGACTTACACCCGCTTCTACAATGTCTCGTGGCTCGGCGAGCGCGTCACTGCGGATCTGCGTCGGCGCGTCTTCGACCACCTGCTGACACTGCCTCCCTCATATTTCGAACAGGGTCGCACTGGCGCGGTGATTTCCCGTCTGACGTCGGACACGACTCTGATTGAAAACGCCATCGGTTCAAGTCTGTCGATCGCCCTGCGCAATATCCTGATCCTGATCGGCGGGCTGACCATGTTGTTCACCACCAATCTCAAGCTGACCTTGATGGTGCTGGCCGGCGTACCGCTGGTGGTAACACCCATCGTGCTGTTTGGACGTCGAGTGCGACGCCTGGCGCGCATCAGCCAGGACCGGGTGGCGGATCTGGGCAATCGGATCGACGAGACGATCCACGAAATCCGTATCGTCCAGGCCTATGGGCATGAGAACGCCGACCGGCGCGACTTCGCCGATCTGGTTGAGCGAGGTTTCACGACGGCGGTCGCGCGTATCCGCAACCGTGCCACGCTGGTAGCGGCCGTCATGGTGCTGGTATTCGGAGCGATCGCCTTGATCCTGTGGGTCGGCGGGCACGATGTGCTGCTCGGCCGCATCACCCCCGGCCAGCTCTCGGCCTTTGTCTTCTATGCGGCGCTGGTTGCCGGCTCGGTTGGCGCCCTGTCCGAATCCTGGGGCGATTTGCAGCGGGCCGCCGGCGCCACCGAGCGCCTGCTGGAACTGCTCGCGGCCCAACCCGATGTGGGCATGCCGCTGCATCCGCTTCCCCTGCCCGCGCGAGCGCGCGGAGAAATCACTTTCGAGGGAGTCGACTTCCGCTACCCTTCCCGGCCTGATACACCCGCCCTGGACAGCTTCAGCCTTTCCGTTTCGCCCGGTGAAAGCGTCGCCCTGGTTGGTCCGTCCGGCGCGGGCAAAACTACGGTTTTCCAGCTTTTGCTTCGCTTCTACGATCCCCAATCGGGCAGCCTTTGCCTCGATGGAATACCCCTTGCCTCCGCGGACCCCCAGGCAGTGCGCCGCTGCATCGCCCTGGTACCCCAGGAGGCTGTAATCTTCGCCACCAGCGTACTGGAGAACGTGCGCTATGCCCGACCGGAGGCCAGCCGGGAAGAAGTACGCGAGGTTTGCGCGGCCGCCTACGCCGACGATTTTGTCAGCCGCTTGCCCGAAGGGTATGAAACCGAACTGGGTGAACGCGGCGTGCGACTTTCCGGTGGCCAGCGCCAGCGCATCGCCATTGCCCGCGCGCTGCTTGCCGACCGCCCTATTCTGCTGCTCGACGAGGCAACCTCGGCGCTTGACGCCGAAAGCGAACGTCTGGTCCAGGCCGCGCTAGAGAAGCTGATGAAGAACCGTACGACGCTGGTTATTGCCCATCGGCTCGCCACGGTGCAGCAGGCCAACCGCATCGTGGTCATGGACCAGGGGCGCATTGTCGAAACAGGCAGCCACGCTGAACTGGTGCGGCAGGATGGGCTTTACGCCCATCTTGCGCGGCTGCAATTTACGTCTTGAGGATAGCGCCACGGACCGTTACCGGCATTCTGCGAGGTATTCATGGTGACCAGATCGATCCTCGGTCGATTGATCGATGTCAATACCGGGCCGAAGCGTCTGCTATAGAATGACGCGTCCTCCCGAGTGAGCCCAACCATGTTCCGTATCTCGCAATACATGCAGGAAATCGCTTCGCCCACTCCGCTCGGGCAAAAAAGGAATCCGCCTGCGCCGGTCGTCATCTGGAACCTGATTCGACGCTGCAACCTGACCTGCAAGCACTGCTATTCGATTTCCGCCGACAAGGATTTCCCCGGTGAACTGACTACCGGCGAAATTTTCAAGGTGATGGACGACCTCAAGGGCTTTCGCGTTCCGGTGCTCATTCTGTCCGGTGGCGAACCACTGCTTCGTCCGGATATTTTCGATATTGCGCAACACGCCAAGGCGATGGGCTTTTACGTTGGTCTCTCGTCCAACGGCACGCTGATTGATGCCGGAAACATCGATCGCATCGCCGAGTGCGACTTCAATTATGTCGGCGTTTCACTCGATGGCATTGAGGAAACGCACGACAAGTTCCGCCGAATGGAGGGTGCTTTCGAGGCCTCGCTCCGCGGCATCCGCCTGTGCCGTGATCTGGGGCTGAAGATCGGCGTGCGTTTCACCATGACCCAGGATAACGCGCACGATCTGCCCAAGCTGCTGAAACTGGTCGAGGACGAAGGCATCGACCGCTTCTATTTTTCACACCTCAACTATGCCGGGCGCGGCAACAAAAACCGCAAGGACGATGCCCAGCACAAGCTGACGCGCTGGGCCATGGATCTGCTCTTCGATACCTGCTGGGAATATGAACAGCGCGGCCTCAACAAGGAGTTCACAACCGGCAACAACGATGCCGACGGCGTCTATTTCCTTTACTGGGTGAGGAAGAATTTCCCCGAGAAGGCCGAGCATATACACGCCAAGCTGGCACAGTGGGGCGGCAACTCATCAGGCGTGAACGTCGCCAATATCGACAATCTGGGCAATGTGCATCCGGATACCATGTGGTGGCATTACACGCTGGGCAATGTTCGCCAACGGGCGTTTTC
>NZ_FLQY01000172.1 GCF_900089945.1 Candidatus Propionivibrio aalborgensis
TACAACCCGGCTCATCTCGCTACCGCTTTGCATCTGAGAGAGATTTGATGCTCCAGCCCTGATGGTGCGATGGGGGTTTCAGTGGGCGCAGAAAATGGCGATTGATTGCGGACTCATTGCACCATCGCCAGCGCGCGGCTGAAGAAGTCGGGGCCGCCGAAGTTTCCCGACTTGAGCGCCAGCAGCAGCGGTTTCGGGCCGAGTACGCGCGTCCATGGAACACCGGGGTCGATCTGTGGGCCGATGGTCAGTGCCTGTACGCCCAGTGCTGCGACCACCGCGCCCGAGGTTTCGCCGCCTGCAACCACCAGCCTGCGCACCCCCTGCGCTACCAGTGCTTTCGCCAGTTCGGCGAAAGTTTCTTCCACCAGCGCTGCTGACGGCGTCAGTCCGAGCCGCGACTGGATGGCTGCGACTGTCGCCGGTTCGACGCTGGAGTAGAACAGTACCGTCTCTCCGCGGGCCAGTGCGCCGTTGGCTTTACTCAAGGCTGCGTTAGCAATCGCCGTGGCTGTGTCGGCAGCCAGCGGGTCAATCAGCACGCTCGTGTGGCGGCTGGCCATTTCGGCTACTTGCGCCCGGGTCGCTTCCGAACAACTGCCGGCGAGAACCGCCGCCGACCCGCCGACGTGACCCGGCAATTCGGTATCCATCCGATCAGACAACAGCCCCGCCCGACGAAAATTCTCTGGCAGGCCGAGTGCCAGTCCTGCGCCGCCGGTCAGCAGCCGCATTTTGCGACACGCGGCGCCGAGTGTGAACAGATCTTCGTCGCGCACCGCATCGGCCACGACATGGCGTACGCCTTGGGCCGCGAGCGAAGCCAGCGCTTCCTCGGTCGCTGGTGCGCCGGCGCTGACGATAGACCACGGCAACAGACTGACCGGATAACGGCTTTGGCGGCCGAGTATGCGTATCAGGTTGGCGTCGGTCATTGGCGTCAGCGGATGATCACGCATCGGTGAGTCCGATAGCAGAGCGTCGCCGACAAACAGATATCCCTGATAGACAGTGCGTCGGTTCGCTGGATAGGCCGGGCAGACCACCGCGATCTCTTCGCCGAGCGCGTCAAGCAGGGCGTCGGCGACTTGGCCGATGTTTCCGGCATCGGTCGAGTCGAAGGTCGAGCAGATTTTGAAGAAGACCTGCCGTACGCCGCGCGCCAGCAGCCATTCGAGTGCCGCAAGCGACTGCGCCACGGCCTCGACAGCTGGAATCGTGCGCGATTTTAGCGCGACGACCAAGGCGTCGCATTCGGGCAGATCAGTGTCCGCGGATGGTACGCCGATGGTCTGGACTGTGCGCATGCCGTCGCGCACCAGGGTATTGGCCAGGTCCGTGGCGCCGGTGAAATCGTCTGCAATGCAACCTAGTAATACAGTCATAGTCAGTAAATGTAATGCAAGGGCGAGGCTCAGGTTGATCGAGGGAACGCAAGCCACCACCATAAGCATATAGATTGAAACAGGCAATATGGACAGCGACCCGATCCACGGATTCAAACCCCGTGGAATTGGTGTAGTGCGTGACACCGCGTTCGGCTTGACGCGGCGCGGGGCGGCGCCTAAGATTCACGAGTTTTTTCTAAGGTTCGATGCCGTGAAACTGGAGCAGCTCTACAGCCTGATCGGATCAGACATGCAAGCCGTGGACGCGGTGATTCGCAGACGTCTTCATTCCGAAGTGGTGCTGGTGCGGCAGGTTGCCGAGTACATCATTCAAAGTGGCGGCAAGCGCTTGCGCCCTGCGCTCGTACTTCTTGCTGCCGGCGCCCTGGGTTATCGCGGAACACGACAGCATGAGCTTGCTGCAGTAATCGAATTTATTCATACCGCGACACTGCTTCACGACGACGTGGTTGATGAATCCAATTTGCGGAGAGGCCGTGAAACTGCAAATGCGCTGTTTGGCAATGCCGCCAGTGTACTGGTTGGCGATTTTCTGTATTCCCGTGCTTTTCAGATGATGGTCGAAGTCGATGATATGCGCATAATGCGCGTACTGTCGGATGCAACCAATATCATTGCCGAAGGCGAGGTGCTGCAGTTGATGAACTGCCACGATACCAACGTTGATGAGGTGCGCTATCTTCAGGTAATTCGCTATAAGACGGCCAAGCTGTTTGAGGCGGCAGCACAGCTTGGCGCCATTATTGGCGGAGGTTCCCGCAAAATCGAGCAGGGTATGGCTGATTACGGAATGCACTTGGGGACGGCTTTCCAGCTCATTGACGACGTACTCGATTATTCAGGTGCCGAGGTGGAGACCGGCAAACATCTCGGTGACGATCTGGCCGAAGGCAAGCCGACCTTGCCGCTGATCTATGTGATGCAACATGGCACGCCTGAGCAGGCGTCCTGCGTGCGAGAGGCCATCAAAAACGGCGGCGAGAACGACTTTCAGGCAGTGCTGGCGGCAATTCATGCCACAGGTGCGCTTGAGCATGCCAGGCGATGCGCGCAGGCGGAGGCGAGTCTTGCAAGAGCGGCTCTTGAGGAACTGCCCGCTTCCACATACAAGGATTCCTTGCTAGAATTGTGCCTCTTCGCTGTCGCCAGATCATTCTAGAGCCGGCGTAGTTTCGGTCGGGGCGTAGCTCAGCCTGGTAGAGTACTGCGTTCGGGACGCAGGAGTCGGAGGTTCGAATCCTCTCGCCCCGACCACATTACCGATTCCATGCTGATGGGTTTTTCGGACAACCAGTCAGGTTATCTCCGTCAGTTGCGCTTGCCAACTGAGGCGCGTGTCGCCAATTGCTCTGCGCGGTAACCGAAGCGCACTCTTGTTCGCCGAACAATATCCCCAGATTACTGGCCTTCCGCATGCCCATGTTGGCTATGCCATTTTGGCAGATGGAGTACTTTCCAATCCAGGGATGAGCCTGAAGGGTGGTCCGGGACGGTGTAGGTTGAAGGGTTGAAAGGGCCAGTGTAAAGGACTGCGTTGGGATCGGATTGGGTTTCGATTTTCACAGCATGACTATGCTGGTTTTACGGTTTGCCGCCCGCAGGGCTTCCGGCGGACGGATTGCGTAGCGATCGTTGTCTGGCAAGCGAAGCGCGGCAGTGGTGGGAGAGGCGTGAAGATCAGGCGCGCCGTCTGGATTTGGCGAAGCTGGCGAACAGATCGTACTTGGCCTGCTGCATGGTTTGGGCGGCGGCCAGATCGGATTTGGACTTTGCCTGAGCCTGTAGCGCTGCCAGCGTGATGCCGGGCTTGAGCGTTGCCAACTGGTTGGCCAACAACCGGGTCAGGCACGCCAACGGCGTCTTCACATCCTCGTGGCGATAGCGCTTGACGATCTTGCCTTTCGCATTCGTGACCGACGTGGCAAACAGGCAAGGGCGGTGCAGGTTGAGCCAGGGATTGAACGTATCGAGGTAGAAGGCATTGATCGGCTTGGCGAACTGCTGCGGGATATGCGAGTAGCCCATATGCTTGCGTACCACGCTGGCGTTCTTGCTCTCGGCCAAGGCGTTGTCGTTGCTATGACGCGATCGTGACTTGGTCTGCTCGATGCGCAGTTTCTCCAACATCTTCGCCACCTGACGGTTGATGTACTCCGAGCCATTGTCGGAATGAAAGCCCAGTACCACGAACGGAAACTGCTCAATGATCAACGCCAGCACCGGCAACAGATGGGCCTCGCTGATACCTTGCACGCAGGCCTGAACCTGCCATTGGCTGACGGCATCGACACAGGTGATGTGATAGACGCCCTTGATGCCATCCAGATCGCCCTGATGAACGGTATCGATACGCACAAAACCGGCGCGTCCTTCGGGGCCGGGCGCCTTGCGCACGCCAATGGCGTTGCACACCGGTCGGGTCGAAGTGAAGCTCTTTCGGTGCGCCCGATAGCCGGCACTCTTGCGCAGGTTGTACAAGTGCGAGACCGACAACGTGGCCAGGCGTTCATAGCGCGGATCGCCATACGCGTGGTAGGCGCGTTGCAGCAAATGCGCGATGGCGGGTCCGCAGGCATCCTCATGGGCTTTGTCCATCTCGACCAGCAGCGCAATGTCGGCCGGCGTGTATTTGCGGGCAAAGGGCACCGTGGGTCGCCCATAGCGCTTGGCCAGCGGAACCTCGGCCAGTCGGTTGCGCTGCCAGCGCGTCACCAAGCGGGTTACCTGCGCCCGGCTGTAGCCACTGGTGCGTTCCAGATACCTGCGCAGCACCCCGCGCTCGCGCTTACTGCGCCGAGGGTAGTCAAACCGATTGAGTACCCGGCTGATGTGACCATAGCGCTCCGTATCGTCGCCGCTCGCCGAAAACTCAATCGGGGCACTGGCACTGAGAAATCGTTCGACCTGCTCAATCGTGCAAAGCCGCTCTTCGTTCATGTCGATCACCATCCTCTGGATGATCAACCCTCACCGCCTTCGCCTTCAGCTTCTTCGCTTCAGGCTCATTCCTCGTTGGAAATACGCACCTCGTTCAGGCTCACACCTCATTGGACAAGGCTGATGGTCGCTGTCGAGGCGCGCTTCTGCTATGCTTTGGCGACCTTCAAAACTGCTTGGGCATCATGAGGAATTTGATCCTGATCGTGTTGTTGTTTGTGGTGTTCTGGATTCTGCGCAGGGCACTGTCTTCCCGCTCGGGAAGACAAGCGTCCCAAACTACATCTGCTCCGGAAATGATGGTCAAGTGTGCGCATTGCGGCGTAAATCAGCCGATCAGCGAAAGCATTCTGACCAACGGCCGCTACTATTGCTGTAGCACTCATCGGCATGAAGCCGAATCGCGGGACGCCTGATTCTCGATGGCGATAAGCAATGATGCCAGCGCCGGGCAGTTTGCCGAAATGCACTGGAAATCCTTGCAGTATTTCAATCTGTACCGCTTTTGTATTTCCCTGCTGCTGTTCTTGTCCTCGGTTTTTCATCCGACATCCATCTCGATGTTCAGCCCGGATAGTGGGTCGCGGCATCTTGTGATAACCACTTTATATCTGCTGGCAACAACTTTTTCCCTGGTCGGGCTACTGTACTACCGCCGTCGCTTCAATATGCAATTGAGCTTATGCGTTCTGGTCGACGTTCTGGCTCTGACCTTGCTGATGCATTTGGGTGGTGGTCTGCGCAGTGGGTTGGGCGTCCTGTTGCTGGTTAACCTGGCCGGCGCCGGCTTGGTCGGACAAGGACGCCTGGTGTTGTTCTACGCGGCACTGGCGACGCTAGCGGCACTTGCTGAGCAATCCTATCGAGCGATCGTGTCCGACATTGAAATGGTCGACTTTTTTCAGGCGGGCCTGTACAGCGCAGGCTTTTTTGCCGTTGCAATTTCGGCGCGCTTGCTGGCGCAGCGCGTAATCACCAACGAAGAATTGGCCCGCCAGCGCGGGGTCGAACTGAAGAACCAGACCTTGGTCGGCCAGCGTGTCATTGAGGAAATGCAGGACGGAGTGCTCGTGCTCGATCGAACTGGATGGGTCAAACAGCATAACCCGCGCGCCGAACAATTGCTTGGCTTGGGCGACCCTTCGGAGCGTAAGCTGGTCAATTACTCCACCGAACTGGCTCGCGGATTTTCGTATTGGTGCGAGCATTCCTCCAGAGAATCGGTACTGGTACGAGCGCCGGCTAGCGGCATGCAATTACGTGCGCGGTTTATCGCAACCGATAGTTCTGAGCGCGATGTCCTGGTTTTTCTTGAGGACATGGGCAGGTTGCAGGAACAAGCGCGCCAGCTCAAACTGGCTGCCCTCGGACGGCTGACAGCGAATATTGCTCATGAAATCCGCAATCCGCTGTCCGCCATCAATCATGCGGGCGAATTGTTGAGCGAAGAGTGCAGCGATCAGACGACGAAGCGCTTGTTGCGCATCATTCTGGACAACGCTCAGCGCGTGGAGAGAATTGTCAGTGATGTGCTTGAATTGGGGCGGCGAGATCGAGCATATCGGGAACAGATCGATCTGCGGCTCGCGTTGCCCATACTCGTCGAAGAATATACCTTGAAAGAGAAAATGGATGCCGGTGTTGTGCAGTTCGAGTTCTTGGGTTTGGCAGTGCTCTACTTTGATCGTTCGCATTTTCATCAAGTTTTGTGGAACCTTCTTGGCAACGCATTGCGTCATTCGCAGGGCAAGCCGGGAAGTATTCGCATAAAGGCGGGTGACGCAGGTGATGGATGGGTGGATTTGCATGTCATCGACGATGGAAAAGGCATCGATGACAGCCTGCGCGAGCAAGTGTTCGAGCCATTCTTTACAACCCACAGTCGTGGTACCGGTCTGGGACTGTATATCGCACGCGAGTTGTGCGAAGCCAATGGTGCCCGGCTTGAGTTGACTGACAGCGAATCGGGTGCTGATTTCTATATTTCAGGGAGGACTATTGAGTGACCGTAAGCAAGATAGAAAGGCGGCCGCGCGGCGAGATGCCCAGGGTGTTGGTGGTTGATGATGAGGCTGATATCCGTGAACTGCTCGATCTGACGCTGGTGCGGATGGGCCTGTCGGCTGATTGTGCGGGAACAGTTGCCGAAGCCAGAAAATTTCTTGAGCATGAACACTACCATCTGTGTCTGACCGATATGCGCCTCCCCGATGGCGACGGGTTGGATATTGTGCGCCTGATTGGCGCTGAACATGGAGAGACGCCGGTGGCGGTCATTACTGCGTTCGGTAGCGCCGACAATGCTGTGGCGGCGCTGAAAGCAGGAGCGTTCGATTATCTGGCCAAACCCGTTGCGCTGGATCAGTTGCGAACGTTGATAAAGTCAGCGATGAACCTTCCCAAGGCAATCGAGTTGCCGGACAGCGCTTCGGTAGATTCAGCCATGGCGGCACAGCTTATTGGCGATTCTCCGGCCATTCTCGCTGTGCGCGAAATGATCAACAAAGTGGCGCGTAGCCAAGCTCCGGTCTATATCTCTGGTGAATCAGGCAGTGGCAAGGAGCTGGCTGCCCGCCTTGTTCATAGTCAGGGCGCGCGTCACTTGGCGCCTTTTGTTCCGGTGAATTGCGGCGCTATTCCAGAGAATTTGATGGAGAGCGAGTTCTTCGGTTATCGCAAAGGGGCATTCACGGGCGCCGACAGCGATCGGGACGGTTTTTTTCAGGCGGCAAATGGCGGGACTCTTTTCCTTGATGAGGTGGCCGATTTGCCATTGGCAATGCAGGTCAAGCTTCTGCGCGCAATTCAGGAAAAGCGGGTGCGAAAGGTAGGTTCAACCACCGAAGAAGCCGTTGACGTGCGCATTGTTTCGGCAACGCATCGGAAATTGAAGGACTGTGTTGATGCTGATACCTTTCGCCAGGATCTTTACTACCGATTGAATGTGATCGAGTTGAAAATGCCGTCATTGCGTGAGCGCCTGGAAGATATTCCGCTTCTGGTTGACGCGATACTCGATCGGATCTGCGGCGCCAGTCCACCAGAACTTGTTCCCGAGGCGATGCGCGCGCTTTGCGCCTACACCTACCCCGGAAATGTAAGAGAGCTTGAAAATATTCTCGAACGTGCAACAGCTTTGTGCCTTGAAGGAAAGGTGGTGACTGACGATCTTCAGCTTGCGGCAGAGTCGTTGATCGAGGGCGAAGTTGGGCATGAAGTTGAAACCCTTGATGATCATATGAATCGCATCGAAAGGCAGGTCATTCTCGATGCGCTGGCGAAAACGGGTTTTAACCGTACTGCCGCGGCGCGGATGCTTGGAGTGACCTTCCGCTCATTGCGCTATCGTATCGAACGGCTCGGTATCGAAGAGTGAGGGCGGCAAATCTCATGGGCATGGCGGCCAATTCCGGTATGTCGATCGATGGCTGGATGGGCGCGGCGCAACGCATAGACTCACCAAACGCTGATGATCGATCTGTTGGAGAGGCCATATCACTGATCGTGGTGCACTCGATCAGTTTGCCGCCTGCAGAGTTTGGCGGCGACGATATCGTGCGCTTGTTCACTAATACGTTGGACCCGGATGCCCATCCCTATTTCTCCGGAATAAGCAGCTTGCGTGTTTCAGCGCACTTCCTGATACGTCGAGATGGCGAATTGACACAGTTCGTGTCCTGCTTGAAACGTGCGTGGCATGCAGGGTTGTCATCGTTCAACGGCCGCGAGAACTGTAATGATTTCTCGATTGGTATTGAACTGGAGGGTTGTGATGATTCGCCTTTTGAGGATGCACAGTACGTACAGCTTGTCGCGCTGATCAAGTTGATACGAACCTGCTTTCCAATAGACGCTGTGGTCGGGCATTCATGTGTCTCACCGGGGCGAAAGACCGATCCGGGCCCGTGCTTTGATTGGCAGCGCTTAGCTGTCTTCGGCGCGTCGCTGGTGCGAGCGCTCTGATACTCCCGCTGCCGCATCGATTATCCCGGATGTCATTTTGTGCTTTAAGGGTCGGATCGAGGTGCTCATGCTTTGGAAATATTCTGCTCAGGTTTCGCGTAACCAAAACATACGCGTTGTCGAATTGACACAATTTGCTGAATTGTTTGCGACAATCATAAAAAAATTCTTGCGTCAAGTGTGACCCACTACTAGAATCCGTTGCAAATGGCAAGGGCGGCACAACATCCAGTAGTCTTTCTTGGTCGGTGTCCGCTTCCTGTCTGGTGAAAGTTTCGGGGCGGGTCATCTGGTTCGCCATCTCTGAATGCGGATTGTGATGGACGAAAACGGATTGCAGGATCAAAGAAATTACATCTGCTCATTGCGCTTACCGGCTTGCTCCGGTCTTGCTCGTGTTTTCCATCACTTTCCTTTTTCAGCGTCTCCTTCGACCCCCAAATTGCCTACTGCCGGTTGCGGGTTTTCACGCGCTGTATCCCTGCTCACGAATTTCGTTTCTTGGGTAGATTCGTCTGTTGATCGACGCGCTCGATTCATGATCCCCGCAACGGCACTGCCTCATGTTGTTGGCGTATGCAAAAAGGGATTCCCGGTTTCACGGCGTCAGTCGCCGCTCATGGATTCAATCAACGCATATTCGATGCGTCCATTGAATGATCCGGTTTGCACGGATCGTTTTTTGCAGTGCTCTAGCTTGTAGTTATCCTTGAAATCAGAGATGGAGGTTGACATGGCAACAAGTGCGAAGAAACCCACGGCGGCTGCGAAGCCTGCCGCCAAAAAGGTAGCGCCGAAAGCCGCTGCCAAACCTGCGGTAAAGAAAGCCGCTCCCAAGGCTGCTGCCAAACCTGCGGTAAAGAAAGCCGCTCCCAAGGCTGCTGCCAAGCCTGCGGTAAAGAAAGCCGCTGCCAAGCCTGCGGTGAAGAAAGCTGCTGCCAAGCCTGCGGTGAAGAAAGCTGCTGCCAAG
>NZ_FLQY01000173.1 GCF_900089945.1 Candidatus Propionivibrio aalborgensis
CGTTGGGCATTTCAGGACTAAGCAATGGCTACATCTGTGAATTCGGTTTTTGTGTTCAAGGTCGCACTCAAGCATCAGAAGCGAATCTGGCGAAAAATTGCTATTCGCGGAGACCAAACCTTGGCAACTCTACACAACGCAATTTTTGTCGCGTTTGATCGAGACGATCACCACCTTTACTCGTTCTACTTCTCCAGTAGGCCTACATCCACCAGTCGCAATCGCTTAGCTGGGGCTCTTCGTTACGGTTGTCCGTATTCGGAAACCGACGACAGGGCCGACATCACGCGCGTTGACAGCTTGCCTCTGAATCTGAAGGGGCGATTTGAATATTTGTTTGATTATGGCGACGAGTGGTGGCATGAAATCACACTGGAGGAAATTCACCCACCACAGAAGGATGTAAAGTACCCCCTCGTCATCGCGTCTGGTGGCGATTCGCCGGCTCAATACCCAGACGCCGAAGATTTCTAAGAAATGCCCAACGATTCCGTCGAGAGGGACGGCCCAAAGCTGCGCTTTGGGTTGCCTATCGCAGAGCGTAGAACGATAATCCGTCTTCTCAGGTGATTCTGGAGCCAGCGATGAAAGTCTATTCAGCAGTAATTGAGCGGTGCCCACAAACAGGCCTGTTCGTTGGTTTCGTTCCCGGTTTTCCCGGCGCTCATTCTCAGGGGGAAACACTGGACGAAGTCAATCACAACTTGCACGACGTTATTGCAATGCTTCTCGAAGACGGAGAACCCACGCTTGAGTCCGAGTTCGTTGGAGTTCAAAACGTTGCTGTAGCTTGAGCCATGGGCAATGTTCCCGTCCTCAAACCCAGTGAAGTCATCGCCATTCTTCTCCGACTCGGCTTCACCGAAGTTCGCCAGCGCGGTTCCCACAAGCAATTCCGTGATGCCGCTGGCCGCTGCACCACCGTGCCGTTTCATCAAGGTCGAGACATTTCCCCAATCTTGCTCCGTCAAATCGCCAAAGACATCGGCCTCGCGCTTGATGACTTGCTCAAGCACAGATAGCCCGACCCGGCAGTCCACACGGACGCTGCGCGATAAAGCCGCGCAGCGCCGGTGACTTCTACTATTCGGCGCCGTAAATGCAAGACCAGCACACGTACCGCCTACTTGCGGATGCAGTGCTCTTGCTTCATTTCGCTGTGGTTGTGTTCGTCGTTGGCGGCTTGGTCGCTGTGCTCGTTGGCAACCTGCTTCGTTGGCGCTGGGTAAACAACCTGGTGTTTCGCGTTGTTCATTTGGCCGCCATCGGTGTTGTCGTGCTGCAGGCTTGGCTTGGCCAGCTCTGCCCGCTCACAGGCCTCGAGTCGTGGCTTCGTGAAAGGGCAGGCGAAGCCGCTTACTCGGCAAGCTTCATCGAGCACTGGGCTCAGCGCATCCTGTACTACGAGGCGCCGTTCTGGGTGTTCACCGTTTCGTACACCGCCTTCGGCTTGGCGGTAGTCGCTGCATGGTGGTACTTTCCGCCCAAACGCAATGCACGTCACCGCCCTCAAAGCGGCGCCTAAGCCTTGAACTACCGCGCTGGTGTCAACCTTTCGCTCCAGAGGGACGCTTCGCCGGCAAGCCGACTCCGCGCCCCTGAGCTAGCACGTTCGGCTCCAGCTACAAACCGGTAGACGTTGGGTGTATTGACAACACCAGCGCATGTTGGCATTGTCTCCAACATGAAAGTAACTCAGCTTGTTCGTACCCGCATCACCTACTCTGAAACAGCTTTTGCCGAGTTGGCGCTTTGGCAAGTACCGAAGCCTCTGGCCGATTCAACACATCGGTTCAAGTACAGGCTGGCCTACGTTGTCGATAGCGTGTGCGTTCTTCGTTACGACAACGAAGGGGGAAAGGGCGATCACAAGCATTTCAAAGGGAAGGAAAGCGTGTATCGCTTCACTACTCCTGAGCAGCTGATCAATGACTTCCAACGTGATATTGCGAGGTGGAACAATGAAAACCGTAACGCTTGATGTGCGCCCCCCCGGCGAATCCATGGGGGACTTCCTGCATGGCTGGAAGACCGGAAAACCTCAAAAATCTGCACACATCAGCTTCGCAACACCTGAGCTGCTATGGAAAGTGCTAACGGCCAAGCGCTGGGAGTTACTCAAAGCTCTGTGCGGTGCAGGCCCTGTCTCCATCCGCGAAGCCGCGCGGCGTGTTGAACGTGACGTCAAAGCCGTGCACAGCGATGTGACCGCGTTGTTGAATGTTGGTGTACTTGAACGCGTTGAAGGAGGCGGTATTGTCTTTCCGTTTGAGGCGGTGAAAGTTGAGTTCTTGTTGCAAGCAGCATAGCTTGTCCCCGCAGGTGCCGAACAATCCCGTCGAAGGGACGCCCGGCAAGCGGGGTTCGTTCACTTCGCCTACCGACGCTCGCGTCAAGCGTCGGGCCCCGCTCCCAATGCAAGAACGATGAAACCAGATATCCGCCGAGTCAACGAGTCGCAAGAGTACTTCTTTGAAGAGGGCTGCTTCATCCTGGAACTATCGAATTCGGCTGATGATCCCGGCCTTTCGATCGCTCGTGCGAGAGTCGAGCCGGGAGTGAAGACGAGGCTTCATCGTTTGGAGGGTGTGGTTGAGCGCTACGTCATTCTGAACGGTAAGGGTCGAGTCGAAATCGGAGGATTGCCTCCTGAAGAGGTGGCGCCAGGCGATGTGGTGACCATTCCGCCCGAGTGTGCCCAACGAATCACCAATACTGGAATTGAAGACCTTGTCTTCTTGGCCATTTGTACCCCACGGTTCTCGAAGGATGCCTATTCCGATGTTGAGGATTCGCCTTCGGCCTGCGTAGCAATGCAGGCGCAGCGTTGACCGCAAGCGGGCAGACGATCAGCCCGCTGAGCCTACCGTTGAGCGTCTCAGTAATGGAAGCGCAACTGAGCAATCAGCAATGCGTCTTCCTCTACCCTGTACACAATGCGATGTTCATCCGTGATGCGGCGTGACCAGTATCCGGAAAGCGCATGCTTCAACGGCTCCGGCTTCCCTATGCCGGCAAAGGGCTCGCGCTGTGTCTCACGTATCAACTTGTTGATTCGTTCAACCATGCGCTTGTCTTGCTTCTGCCAGTACAGGTAGTCTTCCCATGCTTCGTCCGCGAAGATCAGCTTCACTCTGCCAGCTTCCGCTCAACGCCTCTACCGGCGTTCAGTTGTGCCGCTGCCGAAAGTAGACGTTTGGCGTTTGCGGGCGTTCGCAAAAGGTAAGCCGTTTCCTCGAGTGCATTGAAGTCTTCGAGCGAGAGCATCACGACGGACTGTTCTCCGTTGCGGGTAATGATCAAAGCTTCGTGGTCGTTGCAAACCCGATCCATGGCGCTGGCAAGGTTTGCACGAACGGTGGTGTAGGTAATCGCGTCCATGGCGG
>NZ_FLQY01000174.1 GCF_900089945.1 Candidatus Propionivibrio aalborgensis
CGTGGACACGATGGTCTCCTGCGGAACACCCCCTCAGCAATGTGGTGGCGTAGAACGCTTACGTTGAACACTTGAAACAAGGATTATTATTCTAGCGTATCCTTGCGTTGCGCCAGGGCACTCCTCAGACGCGCTGCATTAACGATTAGCTGTTTCATCCCCTGACGACGTTTCTTGGTATCAGAAAGGATTCCTGATGGACAATTCTGCCACGCAAGCAAACATCAGCGAAGAGATCGCTAACGAGTTGTGTGCCGTTCTAGGGACGGACAATGTGTGCACCAGCCCCGAAGATCTGGACCGTTATTCGAGGTGTACGATTCCGTGGCAGAGCCGCTGTGCTGCGGTTGTCTTCCCAGGTTCGACCGACGAGGTCGTCAGCGTCGTCAGAATTGCTTCCAGGCACCGGATTGCCGTGTGGCCATCAAGCAAGGGACGAAACTGGGGGTATGGCACGACGCTGGCCATTGAAGACGGCGCCATCGTCATGATTCTCGAGCGCATGAACCGCATCCTGGAGGTCAACGAAGAACTCGCCTACGCAGTGATTGAACCGGGCGTTACCTACGAACAGTTTAATGCGTATCTGCGCAGTAACGGTTTCAAGCTGTGGGTGGACTGCACCGATGGATCGGCCCAAGGTAGCGTCATGGGTAATGCCATTGAGCGAGGCGTGGGCGAAACACCCTATGGTGACCACTTTGGCAATCTGTGCGGACTGGAGGTGGTGCTTCCAGATGGCGACTTGGTACATGTGGGCGGTACGAGAAAAGGGCTCAAAACCTGGCACACCCATAAATGGGGTGTAGGCCCATATTTGGAAGGGATATTCACTCAATCCAACCTCGGGATCGTCACCCAAGCAGGCATATGGCTTATGCCAAAACCCGAATCCTATAACTCATTCGTATACGAAGTGCGCGACGAGCGCCATCTCCCGAAGGTTGTGGATGCGTTCCGTCACCTGGCGCTGACCGGAGTAGTTAACACCAAGCTCCATATGATCAACGACTTTGTTTCAATGACCATCCTGACCCAGCGTATCAACGAGAAAGTTCCGCAAGAGGGCCCTCTCACCGACGCGGATCTGGATGCCCTTCGACGCAAGTACGGCATATCGCCCTGGAGCTGCGCTGGCGGAATTTACGGCACCCGTGAGCAGGTTAAGCTTCAACGCTCCTTGCTGCGTAAGGCCTTGTCACCCTATGGGCGTCTGATTTTCGTATCGAACGGGCTGCTGCCCTATATCGAGCGGGTAATTAACTGGTCGTGGAAGAACCCAATTTACCGCAAACTGACCGAAATAGCCGCGCGCACGTCGCTTCTAGTGCTTGAATCCGCGCCCTATGTGCACAAGATCCTGCAAGGAATTCCTACCGAATTCTTCGTTAAGCATGCTTACTATCGCTACCGTCATCCGCGACCTCAGAATGATGTCCACCCAGCTCATGATGGCTGCGGTCTGATCTGGTTCGCTCCGATTCTGCCCTTTACCAACGATAATATCTGGCCATACCTCGACACCTGCAAGAAGCTATTCACTGAGCACGGCTTCGATTTCTACGTCGCGATGCTATTGATGAACCCGCGTTCCGTGATTTGCCTGATGGCCATCATCTTTGACAAAGACGACCCTGACGAAACAACACGGAGCAAACACCTATACGCGTCACTGCTGGCTAATATGCGAGAAAACCACCTTCAACAGTATCGCGCCGGGCTACAAAGCTGGGACGACCTGTTCAAGGACGCCCCGGAACTCAAGCGCCTAAATGGAAAAATCAAAACTGCTCTTGACCCAAACAATATTATCGCCCCTGGTCACTACGGTATCAGCCAAAACGAGAATGACGCCCCGCTTGACCATTAAGAAATATTCTTGGCCAAAGCACGGGTGCTCGACCATTTTCCCAGTCCGGGAATGAATAGATGAAGGCTCGCCCCACCATCCTTTTTGTTGCTGATGCCGTAACCCTGGCTCACTTGGCTCGACCCGCTGCGCTGGCCCAGCGATTGGACGCGGAAAAATTCGATGTAATCCTGGCCTGTGATAGCCGCTACAAGGCCTTTCTGGATCATCTGCCTTTCCCCACTCGCCATCTAGGCTCGATGTCGAGCGAGAGATTTCTGGAGTCAGCCGCCAAGGGACGCCCGCTCTACGACACCCGAACTTTGCGCAACTATGTGCGCGATGATCTTGCCTTGTTGCAATCGGTTCAACCGGAAGCCGTAGTTGGGGATCACCGACTTTCACTCTCGACCAGCGCACGGGTAGCAGGCGTGCCATATTTGGGCGTAATCAATGCCTACTGGAGCCCTTACACCGCCACCCGATCTCTACCATTGCCAGAACTGCCCTTCAACCGCTGGTTAGGAACATCGTTGGCCGAATCGCTATTTCGTCTGGTATGGCCGCTTGCTTCCGCCTACCATGCACTGCCACTGAACCGAGTACGCAGAGACTACGGTTTACCTAGCTTGGGGAACGATTGGTTTAGCGCATACACTGATGCCGACCGTACTCTCTATGCAGATGCGATCGAGTTGGTACCAACTCAAGCACTGCCCTCCACACATTCTTACCTGGGTCCCATACTATGGTCTCCGGCCGTCGCCCTGCCTCCATGGTGGGATGATTTGCCTACCGACCGCCCTGTGATCTACGCCACTATGGGCAGTTCCGGACGACCGGATCTACTGGAGCTTGTACTCAAAGCATTGGCCGATCTGCCAGTCACGGTAGTGGCAACAACTGCTGCCAAACCACTACAGGCAGCCCCGCCCAATGCCCGCCTGATCGATTACGCCCCGGGCGACCAATTGGCGGCGCGAGCAGATATGATGATCTGCAATGGTGGCAGCTTGACTGTTTACCAATCCCTAGCTGCTGGCAAACCTCTGCTTGGAATCGCATCACATATGGACCAACATCTCAGCATGAGTTACGTTGAGAAAGCTGGTGTGGGTACCTTGTTGCGTAGCGAAGAGTTGACCAGCACGAAATTACGCGAGACGGTGCATCAGCTATTGGCCAACGACCTTGCACAGCGCCGAGCGCAAGCTCTAGCGATCTCGATCGCCGCATACGCCCCTGCCGAACGCTTGGGCAAAATCCTGGAGGAGATCACGGCACGTGTTAAGCATTGAAGAAATACAGCGCAAACACTGGGATTACCTCGTAATTGGCACTGGCATTGGCGGTGCCACCGCAGGTCACGCACTCGCCAAGGGCGGTAAGAACGTATTATTCTTGGAGAAAGGACGTGCACCTTTCCTCCACACGGACGCCCTTCAGGGCACGTATCCAGAATCGCTTTTTTCTTGCGATGAAGCAGCCACCCTGCGCAATGCGCCGCTACTGGCACGGGCAGGACGCTGCTACGAGGAGATACACGACGAAAATCGTTGTTTCGTCCCGCTCATGGGCTGTGGTGTCGGCGGTTCAAGTGCTTTGTATGGTATGGCCATGGAGCGGTTCTTTCCTTCCGACTTCGAGCCACGGCGACACTTTCCCAACGGGTGCGCCTCGTCGCTACCTGAAGCATGGCCTTTGCACTACCAGGATATGGCGCCCTATTACCAGCAAGCAGAACGACTCTATAGAGTACGGGGTTGTCGAGACGCCTTGCGCCCCGATGAATCAGAACTGCCTCCACCCCCACCGCTCAGCCCTCAAAACGCGGAACTGTACGCGCACTTCCAGAAACGGGGATTGCATCCCTACCAGTTGCCCCTGGCTTGCGAATCCGTCCCTGACTGCGAATGCTGCCAAGGTTACCTCTGTGCCCGTGGGTGCAAAAACGACGCCGGTCGTATCTGCCTGGAGCCCGCAGTGCATGAATACCGAGCGACCTTGCTGGACGAATGCGAGGTTTTCCACCTGGACGCCACGCCCGAAAGAATCACTGGGGTTGCCTGCCATTGGCAGCAACGAACGATCACCCTGCATGCTGACCAAATCATTCTCGCTGCTGGCGCCTTGACCACCCCCGCACTATTGCTGCGATCTACGTCCATCCACTGGCCGCAGGGTCTAGCAAATACATCAGGTCTGGTGGGTCGGAATCTCATGCGTCATTGCGTTGATCTCTATCTGGTATTCCCCCGCATAGGTGGTGAAAACCGTTTCAAAGAAGTGGGTTTAAGCGATTTCTATCAGTCCGACAGTGGCAAACTGGGGACGCTTCAGTCCTTCGGCCTCCTGCCACCCGCCAAGATTCTGGCAGCGACGATGGCAAAAGACATCCATGACACGGCACCGTGGGCATCGCCCCTGTTCGCACTGGTACGGCCACTCCTCCCCGCCTTGCTAACCAGGCTGTTCAAACGCGGCGTATTGCTCGCCGCCATCATGGAAGACCTACCCTATACGGACAACCGCGTCGTGCCAGACCCGTCACTTCGCATCGAATACAAGCTGCATCCCGACGACCTGTCCCGTTTACAAACTTTCCGGACTCAGTTGGCAAAGGCGCTCAGGCCTTATCGTTTTCTCAGCCTGCGTCAGGCAGAGAAAAATACCATGCTGGCTCACGTTTGCGGCACCTGCCGCTTCGGCGATGACCCAAAGACCAGCGTACTCAATCCCAACAATCGGGCTCACGGCCTCACCAACCTCTTCGTGGTCGATAGTTCTTTCTTCCCCTCCAGCGGAGGCACCAACCCGGCACTAACCATCGCCGCCAATGCCCTGCGCGTCGCCGACTACCTGTTGACCCAAGATACTTGCACACAGACAAGCTGAATAGCCCACCCTGACATGACCACCTCACACGTTATTCGACATTCCGCGTTTCGCATGACTTTGCATACAACGATCGCGATTGCCGCAAGCCCGGCACGAGTATGGGACATCCTTACCGACTTCAAGGAATATGCCCACTGGAATCCGGCAATTCCGAGCGCCGTGGGTGAAGCCGTGCGAGGAAGCCTGCTTCAAGTTGTGATTCAATGGCCCGGGCTGAAGCGTGACAACTATAGCCTAGAAGTGACAGCGGTCGAGCCGGAGCGGGAACTGCGCTGGCTGGGACATTTCGGGACGTCAGGACTCATGGATGGAGATCATCGTTTTATTATTGAACCCGCCGGGGAGAACCGCGCAAATATCGTCCAGACCGAAGATTTTTCCGGTCTGCTCGTTCCCATATTCGCACCCTGGCTGAAGCGCAACGTACTGGATGGATTCAACCAAGTGAATGAAGCACTTAAATTTCGAGCAGAACACGCTAGCAGATCGACCTAGTCTGCAGCCTTCACACGTGCGGCCGGGACACCTCCCCAGGTCTCGCCCGCCGGCACCTTGGTACCAGTCTTCAGCACCGCCCCCGGTAGCACAATTGCTCCAGCGCCGATGATCACCCCTGGCATGAGAATGCTGCCGATGCCGACCGTCGCTCGACTGCCCACGCGCACCGAACGCAGGATGAATCGATCATGCACCATGGTGTGCGATGTCACCGTGCAACCTTCACCAAGTACACAGCGGTCCTCCAGCACAGTCAGCTGGGGATCGAGAATCTTACCGGCGACCGCCACCTGCTGGCCGACCCGAGCACCGAACAGCGCATAAAAGGCTGGTCGCGCGAACACTGGAAAGAATAGGGACAAAGCCACCTTGCCTAGTTCGCCGACTACATGCTGCACTTTCCAGAGCGTGAATTGCGAGTGATCAAGCGTGTATTCGCCTTCACGCAGAGGTTGCCAGGCCGCAAGAATGGTCAGTGCTAAGGCTGTTAGGCCACCGTACGCAAGGGCAAGCACGATGAACAGGACGATCGCACTGAAAACTCCAAAGACCGAGGCCAGCCAGTCGTGCAAGGCCAAGAGAATAAGTACCGTCGCAGCAAGAATCAGCGCGATCAGGCTGCCAGCATAAACATAATCTTTGGCCTCGGTTTCCATTGCTGTAGATAGTACATTGAATCATGGAAAATAAAAGTAGGGGCCCGCGGGCTCCTTTCTGGGTACTCGGCATGAACGTGGCTTCGAAGGCGTGCACCAGCCAGGAATTGTTATCCTCGAAGATTCAGATGCAAAGGCCGTGCATGCGAAAACCCTTGTACACCGACACACCGACGGTTTCCGCAAAATCTCGTCAACTGCAGATCAGTTAAGGCAAAATCTAGGACGATCCTTGTGCCACAAGGGTTTACGGCGAAATAGCCAGGCCAACTGGATTTCTTGAACCGGCCCATGCGCTTTATGGCGAAAAGTTCAAGCCCCGAACCGCAAGATACCGGGTGACATCCCCTGCTTTCGCTTGTCTGCCCCTATCGCGTTTATTGAAGCCTTTCGCAATCAGGCATGATTCCTATATCGGGAATCGCTGGTTGCATGGTCGCGTCGCGACGAGTAGTATCCTCGCGTTGAACCAATAATGTCGGCGTCACGACAATACTGTGGCAGAAATGGCAGCCAGCACCCTCTTTCCGAGCTTTGCCGCGAAAACTCGAGCTCGTCGTCGGGGGGCTGCGGGAGGCTCTATTTCAAACTCATATGCTGTGCACCCTATATGGTTCAATCACATTAGCCAAAGTGAGGCAACATGACTCCCCGGAAGGCACAGCATGAGTTTTGTGTGGTCTGAGTACCTCACTGCACTACGCAACGTCACGCGCCAGTATCGGCGGAGTTTGTTCGGCATTGCGGCAGTGGCTTTCGGGGTGGTAGCGTTGCTTCTGGCTGCCGGATTTATCGAGTGGATATTCTGGGCTACCCGCGAAGGCACGATCCAAGGTGGGCTTGGGCACGTGCAGGTCATGCGTGCAGGCTATCTTGACGAGGGGCATGCCGATCCGTGGCGATTCCTCATGCCGCAATCGTCAGCGCAACAGGAAGCTATCGAAAAATTCAGTGGCGTCCGCGTGATGGCGCCACGACTGGCCTTCAATGGCTTGGTCAGCCACGGCGACACTACCGTTTCTTTCGTCGGCGAGGGTGTCAACCCGGAGAAGGAACTTGAAGTCAGCCGCACGCTGCTCATAACGTCGGGGCAGAACCTTTCCAGCGATGCCCCCAAGGGCGTCCTGCTCGGTCGCGGGCTTGCTGACAATCTCGGCGTCAAGGTCGGCGACATGGTCGTGCTGATGACCAATACACCATCGGGAAGCCTCAACGCACTCGAGTTCACCGTGCGGGGGCTTTTTACCACCGTAAGCAAAGCCTATGACGACTCGGCTCTGCGCATTCCGCTGCCGATGACACAAAAGCTCCTGCGTATTTCGGGCGTTCACCGGTGGATTCTGGTGCTCGACGACACCCAGCTCACCGCCCGGGCGACTCGGGATCTGCGGGAGGGATTCCGTGATACCGGCTTGGACTTCGTGCCTTGGTACCAGCTGGCCGATTTCTATAACAAACTGGTGGCCTTGCTTTCGAATCAACTCGGCGGCGTCAAATTGATCATTGCCGTAATCATTGTTCTCAGCATCTCCAATACGATGATGATGAACGTTCTGGAGCGGACATCCGAGATCGGCACCCGTCTGGCCATGGGTAGCACGACGCGTCAGATTCTGCGCCAGTTCATTTATGAAGGACTGACCATCGGCCTGATCGGTGGCACGCTGGGTCTGACACTGGGCGGGCTGTTGGCCAGCCTGATCTCTTACATCGGCATTCCCATGCCGCCGCCGCCGGGAATGTCGCAAGGATACAGCGGTGAGATATTGATCACCGGCACACTGGCGATCAATGCCTTCATGCTCGCGCTCGGGACAACCTTGTTGGCAAGCATCTATCCGGCCTGGAAGGCCTCGCGCCTGGAGATCGTCGATGCACTTCGCCACAGCCGCTAGGCAAGCCGGAAGATCATGCTGAAGCTGGCGACCCGCAACGTTCTGCGTCACAAGGCGCGGACCGGGATGACACTGGCGGCGATTGTTTTCGGAGTGGTCGGACTGATCTTCAGCGGCGGCTTCGTGCAGGATGTCTATCACCAGTTGGGCGAAGCCATTATCCACTCGCAATCGGGCCACCTGCAGGTTTCCCGGGCGGGCTTCCACGCCACAGGCACGCGCAGCCCGGAGCGCTACCTGATTGACGATCCGCAATCGCTCGAAAAGACCTTGCTCAAGCAACCCGGGGTCGCCGAAGTGATGGCCCGCATCAGCTTCTCGGGGCTGCTCAGCAATGGCCGTACCGACTGGCCGATCATCGGAGAAGGCGTGGAACCGGCAAAAGAGGCGGCGCTCGGCAGCCAGCTCAACATCACGTCCGGTCGCCAGTTGTTGCCGGACGATGTGCACGGCATCCTGCTCGGCCACGGGGTGGCGCACGCCCTCAAACTGGGCCCCGGGGATCAGGTCACGCTTCTGGTGAACACCCCCGAAGGCGCACTGAACAGCCAGGAATTCGACGTCATCGGCACCTTTCAGAGTTTCTCGTCGGACTTTGACGCACGTGCCGTGCGCATTCCGCTCGCCACCGCCCAGGACCTGCTGGGGACGCCGGGCGCCAATACCCTGGTGCTCGCGCTACAACATACCGAGGCTACCGAAGATGTTGCGGCCACACTCAAAAAACAGCTGGATTCCACGCGTTTCGAAGTCAAGACCTGGATCGAGCTGAACGATTTCTACGAAAGCACCGTGGCGCTCTACCAGCGGCAATTCGGCGTCCTCCAGTTGATCATCCTGATCCTGGTCCTGCTCAGCGTCGCCAACAGCGTCAATATGAGTGCCTTCGAGCGGGTCGGTGAGTTCGGTACGATGATGGCGCTGGGCAGCCGGAGCAATCATGTGTTCCGCTTGCTGGCCGTCGAAAACGCCCTGCTCGGCACCGCCGGTGGCCTTCTCGGTGTGGCGTTCGGGATCGTGCTCGCCTTGGCCGTTTCGGCGATCGGCATTCCCATGCCGCCGCCGCCGAACGCCAATATCGGCTATATCGCCCACATCCGTATCGTGCCTTCGGTCATTCTCATGGCCTTTCTCGTGGGCTTCAGCGCCACCGTTCTGGCAGCGCTGTTGCCGGCATGGCGCGTCTCACGCGTTGCTGTCGTCGACGCGCTACGGCAAAACTGCTGATGTCGCCCTGTCAGCGCCGACAAATCGCCCCGACTGCAAGATCAGCGGCTGGAAATGACGCCCGCAGATGAAACCAAAGTGTCGAAAAATTTTACAGTACACCTTGACTCGGACCTGATATTTTCCAAAGAAATTCTGTAAACATTTGTTTTAAAGATAAAAGTTTTTTTGTCATGAATTCTGGCATGGTATGTGCTCATGAGTAAGTGTCTGAATAGTCCGCGCCGCATTAATCGATACGGCAAAGGGTTTGACAAATGAACCTAACTCAAAGGAGTAGAAAATGAACACCTTCAAGCTCGCTCAAACTGCCGTTGCGGTGCTCGCTTTGTCCGCCGGAGCTGCGCATGCAGTACCAAGCCCAAGCGTTACACAATGGTCGATCGTTGACGTCGCAGTTTTTGATCCCGCGTCCGTCCTGCCTGCCGGCAATACCTTCCCCAACCCAGTCCTGAGCAACGGCAATACGGAACTGCGTTGGGGCAATACAGCCCCAACCAGCCAGAGCGGATTGATCATTGACAATACAGGATCTCCGTTTACAGTTAATACGGGGATCTTGGCATCCACCATATCGATCACGCACGACAATTTCCCAATTCCACCCGGAAATTCACTGACATCGGTCGACATTAACGGCCTGCTCACGCTGACGTCGGTGGCTCCGCCTCCGAACGGACCGACAGTCGGCCCCGTACTACTTCCTTTTCAAGTCAGTTTCCTCGAAACGCCGAACAATGGTACCGGTGGCGTTTGTGCCGACGGTGGCACCCCCTTTGCCGCAGGGATTAACGTTAACGGCTGTTCGGACATTTTTGTGATTGACGTTGAATCGCTCAATTTCCCATTTTTCTATGATTCCGATGGATTGGGCGTAGGCGACCCCGTGCTGTACTTCCTAAGCATCTTCGCCGACGGCTTTGGGACGCTGTCTGACGCTGCTTGTACTAGCGTATTGGGCGCGGGCAACAATGGTTGCCGGGGTTTCCAGACGGCAGAACTCCTGTCGACAACAGCCGTTTTCAAACTCCTGATCACTGAGACACCGTTCGAGACTCCTGAGCCCGGTTCGCTGGCACTGATGGGCTTGGGCATGGCATCGCTGGGCTGGATCGGTCGTCGCCGCAAGCAGAAACAAGGCTGAACCCTGCGCGCGCTTGGGCCAGTAGGGTCTTGGCGCCGCTGACGTCGGATTTTTTGATCGGGCGTTGCGACACAATCAATAGCCGCTTCGGTAAATTGCCGGAGCGGCTATTTTCTTGCGCGGCTCAAAGAGAGCCCCTGCCAGCATGGCTTTGATCGTCAGCCAGTATTCTGGTGTAACTAGCCGGATTGTCGGTTCCTTCTCGATTGTCTTAAGGACGATGCAAACAAGCATGGCATCGCCGTACGCGCGTATTGCCCGAGGACGCACCATATTCATCACTTGCTCTTCAACACAGACTACAGATGCGCTGGGGGCCTGATGCAGAATGTTGGCCGTCCCTACGCCCAGTAAGAAATCGCACTTACTGACGGTAGCGGTGTCCTGGCAGGAGCGCTGGTGCGCCGGTATGGTAAGTGCTCCCGGCGAATGCCGCTGCGGCAGCTATCGCGCCAATTCGTTTGGCGATGACCACTAGCTCCCGGTTCCTCACGATGGCAATTCAGAAGGTGCATTCCTCGATTCTGCGTCGCGAGAACGCTTTGAACCGGTAACCCATCGTGAATGAAGTCAATGCACTACCGAAAGAAGCCGATCTACCATCTGCACTGGCGCTCAAAAGCTGTAGCGTACTTCCGAATACACGCGATCCCGATCTGCAAAACGACCGAAAAAACCCAGTGGCGGTCCTTTGAAGACATCAACCCCCACGGCCACGCGCCAGTTCCTTTCGACATCCCACGACACTCGGGGGCGGAACAGCCAATCAGTGTAGTTGAAGCTGGAGATCCACGTCACCTCCGCGGCCAGCCTATCGTTGATTTTATGGTTGAGCAGCAGGCTGTACCCGCTCTCATGCTTGTCCGAAATCAGATCCGGGTCGTAATTGAAAAAATCCCGCTGAAAAACCTGTGCATTGAATCGCGTTTCCGCCGGCAAGGCAAAATCCAGGCCGATCGCCCAATCAAGCGTATTCTGCGGGACAACTCCATTTGAATCACCTGGAGTCGATACGTAGAAGTGGCGTCCATGCGTATAAACGGCTTCGGCTTTCAATACAAACGAATAGAAATCCTTGGCCAGCGTGCCCCCGATCTGGTCAATGCGGCTGTGTCTGGCCTGGTAGACTGCCGTCGGCTGTGGCGCCGCGGTGTACTGACGATAGAAAGTCGGCTCGATGTCCATGCTGCTGTAGGCAAAGCCGGATATATCCCAACCGTTCTTGAGGGTTGAGAGGCGCAAGCCATAATTCATGTTCGAGAAATTCCTCGACGGGAATTCTTCGTTTCGAATCTGGGTGGTAACGCCTGGGACTGCAGGAGGAACGAACGGATAAAACTCGGCACCGGGAACGCCGATCTGATTGTAACTGGCAACCGGAATCCACAGTAATTCAGCGTGAAAATCGTCCTTGAAGTATTCCGCCCGCGCCGCCCACTGGGTGATCCGGATCAGATCGAAGCTCGGAAGAATAAACTGGTACATGTTTCTGGCCGAGACAACGTCGGCAAAAAAGAGGCCCACCATTTCGCCCCAGACAACATTCTGCTTCCCCAGACGGAAGTCCCAGTCACCGGCGCCGATATCGAGGTAGTTTTCGCCCAGGTAGAAATTCAAGGCCTGGTCGTGCCGAACTGCGCTCGGATAAAAATTGGTAACGTCGTAGACAGCATCGTAATCGACGCGGGCACCGAGTTTCCACTTGATACCGTTGCCCAGATCGCCCTGTGCGCTGAGATCCGCCCGCGTCATCATCTGCGACCAATGCACCGGCGACTCGTAGTCGCGAGCGATATTGAATTGCAGGAAACCTCTGACGCCGCTACCAGAAGGCGGCGTACTCTTTTCAGACTTCTCGCCTGATTTGAGCAGCGAATCGTCAACATCATCAAATAGCGCGTCCCGACTCATTATGTTGTCATCGGCTGAGTTTGCGGCTAGCCGATAGGGAGTGATGGTCGCCGCTGGCGCGTATAGTCGAGGAGTTCCAACGCCGCTCTGGCGGTCTCGCACGTTTGCCGTAAGTTCTGCCCAGGCTGGGATAGATGCCAATGCTGCTGCCAAGTAGGCGATCAGTTTGACGCCAATGATCTGTATAGATTTTTGTTTATGGCGCATATCCGACCTTATCTACGGGCTGACCTGTTGGTTTTCAGCAACAGCGTCAGGCGAACGGCGCTGCCGGGCGAGCGACCACTTTCTCGTTTCAGAACGTACGCCCAGCGCAGAAATTTCGCCGTCATCGACACGAATCAGACGATCAGCCTTGGAAATCACGCGCTTGTCGTGTGTTGAAAAAATGAAGGTGGTGTTGAAGGCGCGGTTAATCTTCTTCATCAGACTGAGGATTTCCTCACCGGTTTTATGATCCAGGTTGGCGGTCGGCTCGTCGGCCAAGACGATAGACGGAGCGATCGCCAGTGCGCGTGCGATTGCGACACGCTGGCGCTGCCCACCACTCAACTGATTCGGGCGATGATTGGCGAACTTTGACAAACCAACAATATCAAGGAAGTAGGTAACGCGTTTTTGCCGCTCCTCCTTGGATACATCAATACGCTGCAACAAGGGATACTCGACGTTTTCAGCGGCAGACAACACCGGCAGCAAGTTGAAGGTCTGAAAAATAAAGCCGATCGTCCTGCTGCGCAAATCGGCCAGTTGATCCTGTGTCCTGCCGCCGACATCCTGCTCGTTGATGTATATTTTTCCACTGGTCGGCGTATCGATGCAGCCGATGAGGTTAAGCAGGGTCGTCTTGCCGCTGCCGGAGGGTCCCGCAATCGCCAGAAATACCCCGGGATCAAAGGACAAAGTAATGTCTTTGAGCGCTTGGACTTTCTGATCACCGAGCAGATAATCCTTAAAAACGTGTTCAATACGGACAACGCTCATCGGGGAACCTTCCGCCAACCCATTCCGAGGCCAGCACAATTGAGGAAAAAACTATGCAAATCATGACGATCCGGCATCAATGTGTCAAGTTGGTTGAAATGTTCATGCTCTTGGTTTTCTCGGCGATCATCCTACCATGCCAGGCGAATGAGGCTTCACCACCCGCACAGGCCGACGAAGCAGTTGCCCGAGCTATTGTCGAAAAAGCCGACCTGGTACGATTTCCAGCCGAAGGTTTTCAGGTCGATGTCGGGATCTCCAGCACGCAATCCGGCGAGACGGTTGAGTCACGCAGGTACCGGGTACTCTCCAAGGGCAACAGCAATACGGTAGTCATGGTCACCGAGCCGGCTTCCGAACGCGGCCAGATCATGCTCATGAAAGGCAGGGATTTATGGGTTTTCATGCCCGAAGTATCGCAACCCATCCGCATCGCTCTGTCCCAGCGTCTGACCGGCCAGGTGGCCAACGGCGATCTGGCCCGGGCCAACTTTGCATCGGATTACAATCCGAAAATGCTGCGAACCGAAACCGTTGGCAGCGACAACTACCACGTCCTGGAACTGATTGCCGTTGACCGCAGCGTCACTTATCAAAAAGTGATTTATTGGGTTCGGGAGAAAGACAGTTGGCCTTACAAAGCGGAGTTCTACTCACTCTCCAACCGCCTGTTGAAGACTTGCAAATATGAGAATTACCAGACCATGGAGGGTAAATTGCGGCCAACCCGTCTGGTCATGGACGACGCATTGAAAAGTGGTGAACAGTCCGTTCTTGAGTACGGGAGCATGAAGCTGCGGGACCTGCCGGACAAGATATTCACCAAGGATTATCTGAAGAAGCTTGATTAACGACGATCTCCCGTACCGTCGGCATCTTGCCTTGCAAACGCTTCAACCAATCCCCGTGCAGCGGCTTCGCAAAGGTCGAGCACCTTCTCAAACCCCTCGACGCCACCGTAGTAGGGATCAGGCACTTCATCCGCTGCAAGGCCTTTCGCATACCCCAGAAACAAGCCAAGCTTGGACTGGTGCTCTGCTGGACAGGATCGCCGCAGGATCGAAAGATTCTGTCGATCCATGGCCAGAATACGATCAAACCGGCTGAAGTCCTGATCGTTCACACGACGAGCGCGCAGACGCGATAAATCGTAGCCTCGGCTGGCAGCAACTCTCCGTGCGCGCTGATCCGGCAGTTCCCCCTCGTGATATCCGTGCGTCCCCGCTGAATCGACTTCGAGGATGGCAGCCAGACCAGCACGCTCCGCCTTTGAGCGCACAACCCCCTCCGCAATTGGTGAGCGGCAGATATTGCCCATGCAGACAAGAAGAATTCGTGTCATTTCAACAGGAGCGTGTCGCCATCATTCTGCGAGTTTCAAGCATATTCGGACTGTGTCCATAGTGATTATTTGTCGACAGATTTTACAATAAGCCAGAATCGCCATGCTCATTGCCCAGCAAAATACAGCAAGATCATATGGATACAAACTTGGCAGGAATTATGCTTATATTCGACTGCGATTCTTGTTGGAGCATGCCGTATTTTGTAGCCCTCGAACTAAGTATCGTCTGCAAAAGTGGCAAGCTTAAAGGTTGCCGCTTTTTCTTTGATGAAAATTTCAGGGTCAGAAAGATCGAACAGCGCGAAGTTTCCTCCCGCTGATTCTCAATTGTAGTACGTGTTTCTTTGGCGCACGTGAAGCCAGAACGTACATTCGCCGCTCGACCGGATTGTTTTACGGTAGCTCAGGATAACCATGTATCAGGCCGATTCAAACATCCGCAAGCGCTTACTGGTCGCACGTCTGCCGGTCATGCCACAGATCCTCCTCAAGCTGATCGAACACTGTCAGACCGAGGAGATCAGGATATCAGCCCTGGCAGAACTCATTGCTCAAGATCCTGGGATGTGCAGCAAGACTATTGGCATGGCCAACGTCTCCACTTACCAGCGCAATGGTCGAAAGATCGGGCTTGAGCACTCATTAACTGCCTTGGGAATCGACTCGATCAAGAACATGGTGATCAGTGAGTCGGTTTTCCAGGTCTTCAACAGCTCTTTCTTCTCGAACAGCGCCGATCTCCGCTTTTTCTGGCAGCACTCCTTGGAGACGGCAATAGTTGCGCGGGCAATTGCCGAGAAGATGCGCTATCCGCATCTAGAGGAAGCTTACCTCGCTGGCCTGCTTCATGATGTGGGTCGTTTGGCGCTGGTTACTACTGCGCCCAGTGAATACGCCTCGAACTTCCTCGCCAAGGATGACGAAATGCTCTGCGCGGTCGAGCAAAGGACGCTGAATACGTCGCATCCAGAAGCGGGGTCATGGCTGATCGAAAGCTGGAATCTTGACTCTTTTATGGCGGACAGCGTGCTTTACCACCACGACTCAATGGCTCGCCTGGAATCGGCACATCCGCTAGTCCGAATCGTTCGCCTGGCGCATCAACTCAGCAACACCGGGGATGATCGGAGCGTCAAGGATGCAGGATTGCTATGCGGGGTCAGTGTCGCTGATCTGGAACAGATATCCGTAGACGCCAAGTCGCAGGTCAGGCAATCTGCCGACGC
>NZ_FLQY01000175.1 GCF_900089945.1 Candidatus Propionivibrio aalborgensis
CGGTGCCAGCCAGCGTTCGGCTTCGACAGTGCTCATGCCAGTGCGCTGCGCCCAATCCTCCAGCTGATCGCGGCCGATCTTGCTGATCGCAAAATATTTCGCTTGCGGGTGCGCCAGGTAGAAGCCTGATACAGCGGCGGCCGGGGTCATGGCGAAGGATTCGGTAATTCCCATGCCTGCATTCCCCGGAGCATCGAGCACATCGAAGAGTGGTCCCTTGGCCGTGTGGTCCGGGCAGGCCGGGTACCCCGGCGCCGGACGGATGCCCTTGTATTGCTCGCGAATCAGCGCGTCGTTGTCGAGCGACTCATTCGCGGCATAGCCCCAGTAGTGGCGTCGAACCTGCGCATGCAGCCACTCGGCGCAGGCTTCGGCCAGACGGTCGGCAAGCGATTTGAGCATGATCGCGTGGTAGTCGTCATGCGCCGCTTCGAATTCGGCCAGCTTCTTCTCGATGCCAAGGCCAGCGGTGACGGCAAAGGCACCGATCCAGTCGGCCGTGCCTTTTGTTGCAATGAAATCGCTGAGGCATTGATGCGGCTTGCCGGCTGGCCGCTCGTGCTGCTGGCGCAGGCTATGCCAGGTCATCAGCTTTTCCTTGCGCGATTCGTCGCGGTAGATTTCGATGTCGTCGCCAACTGCATTGGCGGGATAAATGCCGAAAACCGCGTTGGCGGTGATCCACGGGTTGGCGTGCTGATCGGCAATGATCTTTTCGAGCATCGCCTTCCCGTCGGCGAATACGGAACGTGCCGTCTCGCCAACGACGGCGTCGTCGAGAATCTTGGGATAGGCACCGGCCAGATCCCAGGTCTGGAAAAACGGGCCCCAATCGATGTATTCAGCCAGTGTTGCCAGATCGACATTGCGCAGTACATGCAAGCCAGGTTTGTTGGGCGCAACGGGTCGATAGGCGGGATCGCCATTCCAGGTGAAATGGTTGCGGCGCGCGGCTTCCAGCGAAACAAGCTGAACTCCCTTCTTGCCGGCGTGCTGGGTGCGTACCTTCTCGTAGTCGGCAGCGACTTCGGCCTTGAAACCGGTGGCATTGTCGATCGAAAGCAGTTTGGTGACGACACCGACCGCGCGCGACGCATCCGGCACGTAAACCACCGGCCCGTTGTAATGTGGCGCGATCTTGATAGCCGTGTGTGCGCGGCTCGTTGTTGCACCACCGATCAGCAGCGGGATGGCCTCGCCATGGTCTCCGTCACAAAATCCAAGGCGCTGCATTTCAGCGGCGACATGGCTCATTTCCTCAAGCGAGGGCGTGATCAGGCCGGACAGGCCGATGGCCTGCGCACCGTGTTCCTTTGCCGCGTGCAGTATCTTGTCGCAGGAAACCATGACGCCGAGATCGACGATGTCGTAGCCGTTGCAGCCGAGCACGACACCGACGATGTTCTTGCCGATGTCATGGACGTCGCCCTTCACCGTGGCAATGACGATCTTTCCCTTGCTCGCCGCGCCGGTGCGCAGTTTTTCGGCTTCGACATAGGGAATCAGGTGCGCTACCGCCTGTTTCATGACACGTGCCGACTTGACGACTTGAGGCAGGAACATCTTGCCCGCGCCGAACAAGTCGCCGACAACGTTCATCCCGTTCATCAGCGGACCTTCAATGACCGACAGCGGGGGCTGGCCGGCGGCTTCGAGCGCGGCGCGGCACTCTTCGGTGTCGGCAACGACAAAATCGGTGATGCCCTTGACCAGCGCATGCGTGAGACGCGCCTCAACCGACAGTTCGCGCCAGGAAAGATCCGGGCCACTGTCTTTGGCCTTGCCTTCCTTCACGCTTTGCGCGAATTCGACCAGCGCCTCGCCAGCCTCCGGGCTGCGGTTGAGCACTACATCTTCGACCTTGTTGCGTAGCGCCGGTTCCAGGTCGTCATAAACGCCAAGCATGCCGGCATTGACGATGCCCATCGACAACCCGGCCTTCACCGCGTGATAGAGAAAAACGGTGTGGATCGCCTCGCGAACCGGATCGTTGCCGCGAAAACTGAAGGAAACATTGGAGACGCCGCCGGAGATCTGGGCGAAGGGCAAATTGGCGCGGATCCAGCGGCAGGCCTC
>NZ_FLQY01000176.1 GCF_900089945.1 Candidatus Propionivibrio aalborgensis
CAGGCAAAGCCATTCACCGCCACCTGCCATTTCTGCTGATCGAGCACCGATCCCTGGTCAATCGCAGCAGTACCCTGGTTGATCCCTCCGCCGATATTCCCACCCGTTGACGTAGCAAAAGTACCATTGCCTCCTTTTGCACTCATGAACACATCGCTGCCCGCCACATTGACCGCCAGTTGTCGTGATGAAGAAACCTGCAGCAATCGTTCGCCGTCGTCGCCAAAATAACCCACGGGTGACGTGCTTGCAGGGGGCACGGCAGACTGCGAAGCATCAATTGCGAAGGGGAGTGTCGCTCCCTGATATCCGGAAAAAAGATAGTCACCGGATCCATTGCGGCTGTTGGCGATGCCCAGCATTTCACCCAGACGTGATTCAAGTTCGGTCGCAATTGTCTGTCGATCAGAATTAGTGAGCGTACCGGTATTGCCGGCCTGAATAACTCGCTCTCTAACATTCTGTAGCAAGTCGGTCAGGGAGCTCAGTTGATTGTCAAGCAACCCCAGCTGGCCGCTGGCGTTTCCCTGATTCTTTATGTGTTGTGCATTCACGTCCCTGGTCTGGGTGACAATCAGTGCCTGCGCCGCGGCGACCGGGTCGTCCTCCGGTGTAAGCACACGGCGTCCGGACGACAACTGGTTCTGAAGTTTGTAGAGGGCACTTTGATTGCGCTGAATGCCGAGTGCGCCGGCATCGTAGATCTGATTCGTGCTGATACGCATGAAAATCCCCTTAGGAATGAATCGCTAGCAAGACGTCAAACAACTTGCTACCGATGTCCAGCATCTTGGCCGATGCCTGATATGCCTGCTGATAACGAATCAGGTTCGCTGCCTCCTCATCGAGATTGACAGCCGAAAGCGAGTCCCGAGCATCCGTGGCTTGTTTGAGCAAGGCACTTTGCGCCTGACCTTTTACGTTGATTTCGCGCGATTTGTTGCCGGCGTCACTGACCAGTTGCGCATAGGACGTCTGATAACTTGCGGTTTTCCCCGACATGGTGTTCTGTGTCTGGAGTTGTCCCAATGCCAGGGCGTTGCGCCCATCGGATACCCCGGCCGTATTGTTGCCCAGGGAAAACACGTCACCATTGTTCAGGTTTCCGGATATTTCAAAACTGACCCCGGCAAACGATATCGTCGCGGTGGATGTGTAGGGTATGGTCGGCCCTGGATACACGGTTGTGGAGCCGCCTACGGTGACCGAAATGTTTGCGCCCGCCGGAACACCTGCCAATGTGAGCGTGTTTCCTGCGCTGCCAAAGGTCAATGAAACACCACCCGCCGGAAACGCCGGCGTTCCGAAACCCGGCAGCGATTTGCCATCCGAAATGGCTCCCGTCCCCGTATTGGTATTGGCTGCCGCAGTTCTGATCGGCATCGAAGCAGCAATCAAACGGGCATCTGCCGCCAGAGTAGGATTGACTGCAATATTCCTTGCCGCGTCACGCGTTGGCTGAATGATGAATGAATCACCGCTGGCCACCGTACCGGAAGCAAGTGAAAACGAAAACCCTTCACTACCTGCCACCGTCGTCGACAAGCTTGCGAGGGACGCGTTTGACCATTGAGTATTGTCGGTTAACCGGGTAATCGTATAATTCGCGCCGTCGTAGTCCAGACGATAATCGGAACCAGTCAGTTTGGTGTAGTAGTTGGCACCGTTCGCTGCGGGACCAAATACCTGCGTCGACGCACCGGCCGCAACGACTGAACCCGTCAATGTCAGCCCTTCACCGACAGGAACGGCCGCCTGCAGCGCTGCAAGGGATGCTCCGGTCCAAGCGGTTCCGTCCGACTGCCGAGTTAACGTATAAAGCGTTCCCGCCCCATTCAATGCCAGTGAATAACTGCCATCGATAGGTGGCGGCGTTACCAAAGAAGCTGAGATGGTGGCTGGCGTTACGAGACTATTATTGCCATTGGCAATGACTATCGGCTGTGAGACAGTGAAAAAGTCGGCCACGAAACTTGCGTTGCCAATCGACTGGCCAAGCAAATCCTGACCAAGCGCGTGCTGTGCATTGAATGTCAGTGCCAGTGAAACGGCATTTCGCCCGAGATCGTTGGCGACGCGATCAAGCGATCCGCTCCTGAAACTCAGCAACCCGCCAAGCGTGCCACCGGTTACCAGCGACTCCGGCAACTCCTGCGAACCACTGACGGTTTGCAGGCCCACGGCCAGGCGCGACGGATCAGCGATCGAAGGCAACGCCGTCAGCTTCGTCACCTGCGTGCCCGTTACCAATTGTTGTCCGTTGCCAATATAGACGTTGTAACTGCCGTCCGAGTTGGTCGTAGTTGTTACTCTGACAAGCTTGTTGAGCTCAAGAATCAGTTGATCGCGTTGATCCATCAAGTCATTGGGTGGCTGATTGATCGATGATCCAGCGCTTATGATACTTTCGTTGAGTTTGGCGATCTGCTCCGAATAGGAATTGATCGAAGCAACCGCCGTCGTTATCTGGCTGTTCACACCTTCATACATCTGACTGATCCGGTCCTCCAGCCCCTGATAACGAGCTACCAGCGCTTGCGCCGAGGAGATCATCGCCTGGCGCGCTGGCAACTGTGAAGGATTGGCCGAGACCTCCTGTACTCCCTGGAAGAATTCCTGCAAGGCCGGCGAGACGCCGGCGTTCGGGTCGGCCAACATGTTGTCGATTTGTTTGATCTGGGTAAAGTACGCGTCCAGTTCGCTGCTGGTTGTCTGTGCGCGATTGACCTGCCCCGACAGGAATGTGTCGTACATGCGTTCGATAGTCGACACATGGGCGCCCTGGCCGATAAATCCCGCCCCGGACAACGTGGCAATATTACTCACCTGAATCGTGCGCTGCCTGCTGAAACCTGGCGTACTGGCATTGGTAATATTGTGCTCTGTCGTCAATAGGCCGAGTTGAGCGACCTGCAGACCCGTGATACCTGTACTGATTATCCCCATGGAGAGAACTCCTTTGCCATGACACTAACGGCAAATCCGCCGAAAAATTAAGGTTTCCTGCTAACCGGCCAGAGCCTGCCGCAGGGTTGCGCCGTTGATGATCCGGCTGAGTTTGTCTGCATACATAGGGTCAGTGGCATACCCTGACTGTTGCAGTGAACGAGAAAACTGAGCGCCATCCTTCTGCCCAAGCACCTCCGAATAGCGCGGGTTGTTGAGCAGAAGATTCGTGTAGTCGCGGAAAGACTCGGCGTAGGAGCCATAAACCCGAAACTTTTCACGAGAAGTCTGTGCAACACCATTCACATATTCGGTGGTTTGAACTTCTACCGAAGGCCCATGCCAATTGCGACCGGCCTTGACACCAAAGAGGTTGTAGGTCGGGGAACCATTCACGTTTCGAATCTCGCTCTTGCCCCAGGCACTCTCAAGGGCCGAATGCGCAACGAGGAATTGCGGGGGTACACCAATGGCACTGGACGCCTCGACGGCGTGTGGCCAGATACGATTGACGAAATCACTGCTACTCCCGGACGCGCCCGCCACCGCTGACTCGTTGTTTATTGCCGGAGCACTGCGCACGCGTTCGGCTCCGCCACCTGACGAAACGGCAGAATTTGCCGCTTGCTGCTGAATCAAACTCTGTTGCAACGCCGCCAGCGAAGATGCCGGGTCAAACGACGAACCAGAGGGCATGTTGCGCCCCAGTTGCTGCTCGATCAGCTTGGCAAAACCAAGCCTGCCCTGCGCGGAAAGATCCTGTGCCATTTGCTGATCCAGGATGCTCGTAAAGTAACGGCTTTGATCGTTGTCCATCAAGCCATCTTGCGGAGAGGCGTCACGCATGCTTTTAAGCATCATCTGCAACAGCATGCCTTCAAACTGCTGCGCTGCCAGCTTCAAGCCGCCCTGGGGATCCTGTTTGATCTTGACACGCAGGTCGGCGGTCACCTTGGGATCAAGGACAAAATGGCTTGAATTGAGGTTTTCAGCTTTCATAGCTGAATCCTAGCAATTTCCGCGCCCGGCATAACGCTTCCGGGCTGTTATCTCACGGCACCGTTATCAGATCACCTCCAGATCGGCCCGCAAGGCACCCGCCGACTTCATCGCTTGCAGGATCGATATCAAATCCTGAGGATTCGCGCCAAGCGCATTAATCGCCCTGACCACATCCGAAAGATTCACTCCAGCTTTCAAATGCATCAGCGCCCCGCCACCCTGCTTGATTTCGATGTCGGACTGCGAGGTTGTCACCGTCTGCCCATCGGCAAACGCGTTTGGCTGACTAACCTCCTGCGCGGTTTTCACTACCACTGAAAGCGAGCCATGCGCGACAGCGCAGGACTCGATGGTGACCATCTGATTCATCACGACAGACCCGTTGCGAGGATTCACGACAACCCTGGCCATTGCTTTCACCGGACGAACTTCAAGATTCTCGATTCGGCCCATGAAAGCCACCCGGGCACTGGATCCCTCTGGGGCAATAACCTGAATCAGCCGCCCATCAACCGCTTGCGCCGTCCCGGGCCCCATTTCACGGTTGATCATCTCGACCACGCGTTGCGTGGTGCCGAAGTCGGTAGTTCTCATTTCATAATGAACAAAAGGACCCTGCCCCAGCGCTGTAGGCACCTCTCGCTCCACCGTGGCACCCGCAACAATTCGACCCGCCAGAAGATGGTTAACCACGGCTTTGCTCCCGCTGGCTACTGCTCCAGCGCCTCCAACCAGAAGATTACCCTGCGCCTGGGCGTAAATCTGCCCGTCGGCGCCCTTCAATGGGGTCATCACCAAGGTGCCGCCGCGCAGGCTTTTGGCATTGCCCATTGACGATACGGTTATATCGATTTGCTGACCGATTCTCGCGAATGCTGGCAGATTCGCAGTGACCATCACCGCCGCAACGTTTTTCAGTTGCAGGGATTGAGTCGTCGGCAACGTGGTGCCCAATTGAGCCAGCATATTGATAATGCTTTGTGTGGTAAACGGCGTCTGTGTCGTCTGGTCGCCTGTCCCGTCGAGTCCGACAACCAGCCCATAGCCCACCAACTGGTTGTTCCGAATCCCCTGAACCGAGGCCAGGTCCTTGATTCGATCCGCCCATGCGGCACCACTGAAGAGCGGCAAGACGCTACAGGCAAGAATTGCCACAAAGTGCAGGAATTTGCCGGTCTTATTGATCTTCACGACTGACTCCTCAGAAGGGCAAAACAGAAAGGAAGAATCGTGCGAGCCAGCCCATGACCTGCGCTTCGCTGATCACGCCACTCTCCTTGTATTCGATTCGCGCATCAGCCACATTCCCTGAGCTGATCGTATTCGCCGCATTGATGAAATAGGGATTCACGATCCCGGAAAGCCGGATGTATTCGGTGCCAGCTCCGATGGACACCTGCTTTTCCCCAGACACAAGAAGGTTGCCGTTGGACAGCACCTCGATCACGGTAACCGTGATCGTTCCAGTAAACACATTGTTCGCTGCCGCGTCACCTTTTCCAGCCAGACTGTTTGAGCTGGTTGCCGACAAGCCCAGTCCTTGGAGTGACTTGCCCGGCAAGCCGGTGATCAGCGGTACCGAGGCGTCGATGCTGGTGGATCGACTGGCGTTGGTATTCGATTTTGTTGAGGCCGACGTCGTTTCGGCAATCGCAATCGTCATCGTGTCGCCGACGTAGCGGGCACGGCGATCCTCGAACAGCGTTCGTGAAGCGCCGGCCTGGTAAATACTGCCTGATGCCGGGAGCGTTTCGGTCCGCGGCGCCGGGCGTGCACTCATCGGCTGATGCACGTTGGTTGGCGGCACGGTTGTACAGCCACCGATAACTATCCCGAGAAGAATCAATAAGAACCGATTTTTCATCATCGCTGCATTACAGCTGACCCAGTCGCGCGAGCATTTCGTCCGCTGTTCTCACCGCCTTGGTATTCATTTCATAAGCGCGTTGGGTCTGGATCATACTCACCAGTTCCTCGGCAACGTTGACGTTCGCCGTCTCGACATAAGTTTGCAGGAGAACCCCCGAACCATTGGTGCCAGGCGTATTCGGAGTCGGCGATCCACTCGACGCCGTTTCCAGATAGAGGTTTTCACCAATTCGCTGCAAGCCCCCGTTATTGATAAAGGTCGCGAGCTGCAATGAGCCAACTTGCGTAGCAGAAGAATTCCCCGGTTGCGTAACGGAAACCACGCCATCGTTGGCGATCGTGACGGTCAGGGCATCGGACGGAATGGTGATACTCGGCTGGACAGGATATCCGCTTGAGGTTACCAACTGGCCCTGATTGTCTTTCTGAAACGAGCCATCTCGGGTATAGGCCGTCGTTCCATCGGGCAACAGGATCTGCAGGAAACCCTGCCCATCAATGGCCACATCGAGCGCGTTGCCTGTTTGCTGCAAAGCGCCCTGTGTGAAAATGGTTGCAGTCGCGACGGGCGAAACACCGGTACCGATTTGCAGGCCGGATGGAATCTGGGTCGACTGCGACGACTGAGCCCCAGGCTGGCGCAAGGTTTGATAGAGCAGATCCTCAAATACGGGACGCTGCCGCTTGAAGCCAGGGGTGCTGAGGTTGGCCAGATTATTGGCGATCACCTCCAGGCTGACTTGCTGGGCATTGATGCCGGTACGGGCAATCCACAGAGTACGGATCATGCGTGCTAATCCTGTTAGGCGTTCATCGAAAGAATCTGGCTTGCCTTGTTGGCATTGGCGTCAGCTGTCTGCAGCATCTTGATCTGCATATCGAACTGACGAGCCAAGGTGATCATGTTGACCAGTGAGTCGGCTGCGTTCACATTGCTGCCTTCCAGTGTTTCAGGAGCCAGTTTGACGTTTTCATCTAGCACAGCCGGCTCGCCGACCCTGGTTCGGAAAAGTCCGTCATCTCCGCGTACCAGATCGTTTTCAGCCGGGTTTACCAGCTTGATGCGCCCGACAACACTGACGTTATTTGGTGCGCCAAACAGCGGAACGGTGGAAATCGTTCCGTCCGGAGCGATCGTGATGCTGTTGTCCGGGGGAATTGCGATCGGGCCGTTGTCGCCCAGCACGTTCAATCCAGTGGCGGTCTGAAGTTGACCATTGGTGTTGACTTGAAGGTTTCCGGCCCGGGTGTACACCTCGCGCCCATCGGGAGTTTCCACCGTAATCCAGCCTGCCCCCTGAACGGCCACATCAAGCGGACGGCCTGTCGCCATCAGCGGACCTTGTTCAAACACATCGGCCACCGACGCGTCCACCACAAATGCCCGTGTTGGGGCGCCGTCACCTTGAACAGGTACCGCGCGAAACTTGTGCTCCATGGCGCGATAACCGACTGTCGAAGCATTTGACAGATTTTGTGAAACACCGGCCTGTTGCAGGAAGGCGTGTTTGGCGCCGGTCATTGCGGTGTAGATCAGGCGATCCATAACGGCCTCAGTTTTGCTTCAATCCGCCTTAGCGAAGGTTAACCAGCGTCTGCAGTATCTGATCCTGGGTCTTGATCGTTTGCGCATTGGCCTGGTAGTTGCGTTGCTGCGTAATCATATTGACCAGTTGCGCAGTCAAATCAACGTTGGACTCCTCCACGGAAGCGGATTGCAGCACCCCTCGACTTCCTGTTCCCGGCGCACTGACCAATTCCGGCCCGGACACTGACGTCAATGCCCATTGATTGTTGCCCAGCGACTGCAAACCATTGGGGTTTGTGAATGTAGCCAGCACGACTTGGCCCAGATTGCGCGCTTGGCCATTGCTGTATCTACCCTGAACCACACCGTCGGAACCGACGCTCAAACCCGTCAGGCTACCGGTGGTGTACCCACCCTGGGTCAACCGATCAACGCTGGACGCACTGCCATATTGCGAAGTCCCCGTAAAGTCCATGGAGCCGGGAGACCAGGGCGAGGCTGCACCCGTGGTCAGTGCCCACGAGGGGAGTACCAGTGGCATCGCAGTCGTCAAGACACCTGAAGTGTTGAAGGCCAGTTGCGACGGAAAGGCTTGCGGAGTCGCTCCGTCCATGGTGCCGTACACATTCCACGGCCCGCCGGCCGAAGCCCGTTGAAAGTACATCGTCAACGTGTGCGCAACACCCAGTGTGTCATACACCGACAATGCGGTCGAGTAATTGTACGTCTGCGGATTAGCGAAGTTGAACGGAGTAACTGCTGGCACGCCTTCACGCGAATCCAGGTTCAGATTGGCTGTCAACGTTCCTGCCAAGGGATCACTGGTCGCCCGCGGACTGATCTGGCTTGCCGATAATTGCAGGTCAACCGGGCTTGATGCGGTAATCAATCCGTTTGCATCAGCCGGAAATCCCATTAATCGCATCGCCTGATCGTTGACAATGTACCCGGCGTTGTCGAGATGGAACTGCCCATTCCGCGTATAGGTTATTTCTCCATTTCGATCCATGCGAAAAAAACCGCCGCCATTGATTGAAATATCGAGCGGATTGTTGGTCGCCGTTACGTTGCCCTGACTGAAGGCTTGCTGGATACCCGAGATTGCGCTGCCAATGCCGACCTGCGAGGCGCCGCTACCCGCCAGTGAGTTAGCAAAAACGTCGGCAAAATGAACCTCGGCCGATTTGAAGCCTACGGTGTTGGCGTTGGCAATGTTGTTACCAAGCACGTCCAACGCCTTGGATGATGAGTTAAGTCCGCTCAAACCTTGTTGGAATGACATTTCTTCCCCCTATCCTTAGAGTATCTGTTGTACGTCTCTGAAATCTACGGTTCCGAGCGCTCCAAGATCGAGCAGGAATCCGCTGTTTGATCGTACTAAAGCAGCAACCGTGCCAATCTGCAGTGCGTCCACCACAACGGGACTTCCACCCTGTGCAGCCTCGACCGAAAACCTGTAAATGCCATCAGGCGATTGGATATTCGTATCGGTCATCCCGTCCCAGGAAAAATTGAATACACCGGCGTCACGCGCACCAAGATCTTGACTCTGAACCACCTGCCCGGCC
>NZ_FLQY01000177.1 GCF_900089945.1 Candidatus Propionivibrio aalborgensis
AGCTTCTTCAAATCGCTGTTTGTTGCTCTTTACGCCATAAGCCCACCAGACGATCCCAAGAAAGCTCAGCATGGAAACCACCGTCACGACAGACCGCAGATCATTGATATCCATGGCTTTACTTGACCCCTTTCCGTTCTAGCCCCATGCCCTGCAGGTAGGCAATCAGAACATCCATTTCGCTCTTGCCTTCCACTTGCTTACTGGCACCGGCGATGTCTTCGTCGGTGTAGGGAACGCCGACCTTGCGCAGGGCACTCATTTTTGCCGAAACGCCTGCCGCATCCGCCGGTTTCTCGGCCAGCCAGGCGAAAGCTGGCATGTTGGAGTCTGGAACGACGTCACGCGGATTTATCAAGTGCACACGATGCCACTCATCCGAGTATCGACCGCCAACCCGTTGCAGGTCCGGGCCTGTCCGCTTGGAACCCCACTGGAAGGGGTGGTCGTAGACAAACTCACCGGCCACTGAGTAAGGTCCATAGCGCTCGGTCTCGGCGCGAAACGGGCGGATCATCTGCGAGTGGCAGAGGAAACAGCCTTCGCGGATGTAGATGTCGCGCCCGGACAATCGAACCGGATCATAGGGTTTCAAACCCTCGACCGGAGTCGTTGTCGATTTCTGGAAGAACAGCGGCACTATTTCTACCAGGCCGCCAATACTGATCACCAGTACGGTCAGGATGACCAGCAAGCCGACGTTACGTTCTATCGCGTCATGAGTAAATTTCATTTTTGGAGCCTCCCTGTTAGGCGTGCTGACCGGCTGGAACCAGCACGGGTGCATCTTCCGTGCTACCACCGGCCATCGTCTTGAACATGTTGTAGGCCATGATCAACATACCTACCAGAAAGAGCACACCGCCAATGAAACGGATTCCCCAGAACGGGTAGGACACCTTGACCGACTCGACAAAACTGTACGCCAGCGTCCCATCCGCGTTAACAGACCGCCACATAAGGCCCTGCATCACGCCTGCAATCCACATCGAGGCAATGTAGAGAACGACGCCAATGGTGGCCACCCAGAAGTGCACCGTCATCAGCTTGACGCTATACATTTCCGACTTGCCGAAGAGGCGCGGCAGAAGATAGTAGATCGTCCCGATCGACACCATCGCGACCCAGCCCAGAGCCCCCGAATGCACGTGACCAATAGTCCAGTCGGTGTAGTGCGACAGGGCGTTAACCGTCTTGATCGACATCATCGGACCTTCAAACGTCGACATGCCATAGAAAGATAGCGAAGTTATCAGGAACTTCAGGATCGGATCGTCGCGAAGCTTATGCCAGGCGCCCGACAAGGTCATGATGCCGTTGATCATGCCACCCCACGACGGGGCCAGAAGAATCAGCGAGAAGACCATGCCGACGGATTGCGTCCAGTCCGGCAACGCCGTGTAGTGCAGGTGGTGCGGCCCCGCCCACATGTAGGTGAAAATCAGCGCCCAGAAATGCACAACCGACAAGCGGTACGAGTAAACCGGGCGACCTGCCTGCTTTGGCACAAAGTAGTACATCATGCCAAGGAAGCCGGCGGTCAGAAAAAACCCGACCGCGTTGTGACCATACCACCATTGAATCATCGCATCCTGTACCCCGGCGTATGCCGAGTAGGACTTGGTCATCGTTACCGGAATCGCCGCGCTATTGACGATATGCAGGAGCGCGACGGCCAGTATGAAACTGCCGTAAAACCAGTTGGCAACGTAGATGTGCGACACCTTGCGCTTGACAATCGTGCCGAAAAAAACGATTGCGTAGGAAACCCAAACCACGGCAATCAGGAGGTCGATCGGCCATTCGAGTTCGGCGTATTCCTTGCCTTGGGTGATACCGAGTGGCAGGGTGATTGCCGCGAGGAGAATGACCAACTGCCAGCCCCAGAACGTAAACGAAGCCAGCTTGTCGCAAAAAAGACGCACGTGCGAAGTTCGCTGCACAACGTAATAAGAGCTCCCCATCAGCGCACAGCCGCCAAAAGC
>NZ_FLQY01000178.1 GCF_900089945.1 Candidatus Propionivibrio aalborgensis
AAAATAACCGCGTTGGTGTGCAGGGGCCGCAAGCGCCCGAAGTGCAGAAAGCCGATATTCAACTCTGGCCAGACCAGCTGCGCGGCAATAATCACGCCGACCAGCATGCCGACGATGCCCCAGATCACAGCCATTACTGTGAATTGCCGCACAACCTTGTAGTTGTACGTCGATTGAGTTTCTGACATGGACCTACCTCGTAATAGTCGTTAGAACCGGATTACCTTCTTGTTGCACCTAGCCTTTGCCACGCGGTCGTCGACGCTAGCAGCAGATTGGCTTTCCGCCAACAGGCAGCCGCAACCGCCCGTGAACACGCGTAGTGTAACATACGCCAGTCGATACCCCCGTCACTGTTGTGGTTTTACAACACACAATCAAAAAAGTGGCACTCCTTGGTCGCATCAACCTATCAATATCAAACCTTAACGAAAAACAGATTATAATCCCCCTATAAATTTTGTGGTTGTTATTAACAAAACCGAGGGAGATTAAATGCACAACATTCTGAAACTCACCGCCTTAACCGTCGCACTCTGCTCGAGCCTTTCCGCCTTTGCTCAGCAGGCCGAAGGCAACTGGATGGTCCGTGGTCGTGCCGTGTACCTTGACTACCATAACGGTCAGAGCGAAGGCCTGCCGATCGGCGGGACGACCAAGATCGAAGCCGACAACCTCTGGATTCCGGAAGTTGATATTACGTACTTCTTCACCAAGAACTTCGCCGCAGAACTGGTACTGACCTATCCGCAGAAAGTTGACATTGACGTCGGCGGCGTCAAGAGCGGCACCATCAAGGCCCTGCCGCCTTCCCTGCTGCTTCAGTACCACTTCACCGATCTCGGTGCGTTCAAGCCCTACGTGGGCGCCGGGTTAAACTACACGGTCTTCTACAATCGCAACAATATCCTCAACGGAGCCGCCGAAGTTGATCGCAGCAGTTTCGGCCTGACTGGACAAATCGGCTTCGACTACGCACTGAATAAGAACTGGTTTCTAAACCTCGATGTGAAGTACGTTCAGATGAATACCGACGTGAAGGTAAATGGAGCAAAAGTGGGCAAGGTTGACCTTGATCCGATGCTGTACGGCATCGGTGTCGGCTACCGTTTCTGAACCGAATTCTCGCGGCAGTCAGACAAGGGCCTGTCCGGCTGGTGCCGGCAGGCTTTTTTGTTGTCCGCTGACCGGTGAAGAGTTGATTCAGCCATTCTTCGGCAATTCTGTTTCATCGCTATCCGGGTCATTCTTTTCCCTCATCTTATCGTCGTCCATCAGGATGCGGTAGCCGGGACCTTCCATGTCATCAAACTGACCGCTACGTACGGACCACCAGAAAAGAAGACCGATCAGAAAAACGAGCAGCACTGAAAGCGGTATCAGCAAATAAAGACTTTCCATGGTGGATCAGGATTCCTGAATTAAGCGGCCTTCTGCAGCCTGAGGGAATTCAGCACGACCAGAAGCGAACTGCCCGACATGCCGATGCCGGCCATCCACGGCGTCACAAAACCCGTCATCGCCAGAGGCAGCGCAATAAGGTTGTAGACGAAAGCCCATGCCAGATTCTGCCTGATAACGCGCAATGAACGGCGCGCAACAAAAAAGCCCCGGCAAAGATGATCGAGATTCTCCGACAGCAAAATTAGGTCGGCCTGCGTACGCGCCAGTAGCGACCCGCCACCCATGGCTACTGACACTTGCGCCTGGGCCAGAACGGGCGCGTCATTGACCCCATCGCCGATCATCGCAACAATCGCCCCATCCGCCTGTAGACGACAGACGTAATCGTGCTTGCCCTGCGGCGACATGCCGGCTTCCACCGTTTCGATACCCAAAGCTTGCGCCACCTTGAAGGCGACCGGCGGCGCATCCCCGGTAAGCAGCACGACCTGTCGCCCGTCGGCACGCAGTGCAGCGACCACCGTCGCAGCCTGCGGCCTGATCTCATCACCGAAGCGGAATAGCGCCAGCCAACCCGCGTCGTCTCCCAGAGCAATCACGGTATCGCCGCTCTCCGCAAATGTGCGGACCGACTCAGGAAGGGGCCGACCATGCAGGGCGGCCACATAGTCCGGACGCCCGATTCGAATCGGCTTGCCCTCAAGCAGTGCATCCATTCCGCTGCCCGGCGTGTTACTCACGCCGCCCAGCGGGGGAAAATCGAAACCTGCGGCGGCGTCACGCAACGCTTTGCCGATCGAGTGCTCGGAGGTGTGCTCGATGGCTGCTGCGAGCGACAGACAGTCCTCCCGACCGAGTCCACGCAAAGGCAATACGGCCAGCAAGGTCAACTGCCCGGCCGTCAAAGTCCCCGTCTTGTCGAAAACAAAGTGAGTTGCCCGCGCCAACGTCTCGATGGCGTGGCTACGGGTTGCCAACAGGCCGGCACGGGCCATGGCGCCGCTGGCCACCGTCAGTGCGATTGGCGTGGCCAGCGATAAAGCGCAGGGGCAAGTCACCACCAATACGGAAACGGTAATCCACAAGGCTTTCGTCGGATCAACAGACCACCAGACTGCGGCTACCGCCAGCGCAAGCACTAGCAGCGACACGATGAAGATTCCGGCGATGCGGTCGGCGATCTCCACGATACGCGGCTTCTCCATTGCCGCACGTTCCATCAGACGGATGATTGCCGACAAACGCGTTGCTTCGCCGACTTGCCCGACCTCGATGAACAAGGGACTCTCCATATTGACTGCGCCACCCGTTACGGCCGCCCCCGGACCCTTGCTGACCGGAGAACTTTCGCCGGTCAGCAAGGACTCGTCGGCACAACTGGTGCCTTCGATCACCTGACCATCGGCTGGAATCGTTTCACCGGCTTTGACCAGCACGACATCGCCGGGCTCAAGTTCTGCCACCATCACCTGCTCAAGCGATCGATTCTGCGGGTAGTCCAGAAGGCGCGTTGCATAGGCGGGCATCAGTCGGGCCAAGGCTTCGGTCACGCTGACAGCGCGTTGCCGGGCCGTCATTTCAAGGAAACGCCCACCGAGCAGGAAAAAAACGAACATGGCGACAGAATCGAAATAGACCTCGCCCGACCCGCTTAGCGTCGCCCAAACGCTGGCCGCAAAAGCCACGCCGATGCCGAGAGCAACCGGAACATCCATACCGACCCGACGCCGCCCGATATCGCGCCAGGCACCACGAAAAAAAGGCGCCGCAGAGTACATGACCACAGGCACAGTCAGCACCATGCTCGCCCAACGCAACAGCAGCTCGATATCGGGCGTCATGTCACCGTCACCGGCCAGATAGCCAGGGATGGCATACATCATCACCTGCATCATTCCGAAGCCCGCGACGAACAAGCGCCACAGCGCGCTACGCCGCTCCTTGCGTGCCAGGTCCTCGCTTTTTGCCGTATCGTACGGATAAGCACGATACCCGATGGCCATGATGGCTGCCAGAATGTCGGAAAGCTTTATCTTTCGCTCATCCCAACGCACTCGTGCACGCCGTGTGGCGAAGTTGATCTCCATACCGACGACGCCGGGGAGTTTCGCCACATGCTGCTCGTTCAACCAGATACAGGCCGCGCAAGTGATGCCCTCAATGATCAGCGAAGCCTCGCGTTCGCCTTCGTTTTCGCCATGTACACGCACGAAGCTCTTCTGGAAATCGGCGTGATCGTAGAGTTTCAGTCCGTCCAGAACAGCCGGTACCGCCTCGCGCGGGGCGTCAGGCAAGGCGTCTCGATTACGGTAGTAGTCAGTCAGCCCGTTATCAATAATCGCCTGCGCCACGGCCTGGCATCCGATGCAGCACATGGCGCGCACCTGCCCGTCAATGCTTACCGACAGCTCGACGCCAACCGGAACCGGCAACCCGCAGTGATAGCATTTTTCCTGACGCATTGCCGCTCAGCCCGATATCCCGAAATGAAAAAAGCGCCGGCTCCTGCCCGCGCCCTCCGAAGTCGATGAGTATAAGTCAGTTCCGTCCTGCTGAAAAAACATGCCCAAGAACCGTTATAATTCAGCCCTTTTCCCTCACTTTCCCCTTTTTCCTGGCTCCTGCGCCAGCTCTTTCAGTATTTGCCCCGACCACTCTCCGATGCTCGTTTATCGCGGCTATTCCCAGACAGCACCCAGCCCCACTGCACTGACCATTGGCAATTTTGATGGTGTGCACTTGGGCCATCGTGCGCTGCTCGCGCGGCTCAGAACCATTGCTGCCCGTGAAAATCTGCTGCCAGCGGCACTGACTTTCGAGCCGCATCCGCGTGAATTCTTTTCGCCCGAAACGGCGCCCGCCCGCCTGTCTACATTGCGCGAAAAGCTTGAACTGATTGCCGAAGACGGCGTGGCACTGGCCTACGTGTGCCGCTTCAACGCCCACTTTGCCGCCCTTTCGGCCGAAGAATTCATCGAACGCATTCTCGTCGGCAGCTTGCGCGTCAAACATCTGATCGTCGGCGATGACTTCCGCTTCGGTGCGGGCCGCCGTGGCAATTTTTCCCTGCTGAGGGAGGCCGGGGAACGCTACGGTTTTCAGGTCGAGGCCATCGACGGCGTCACTGTTGAAGGCGAACGCGCTTCGAGTTCGGCGGTACGCAATGCGCTCGCCGAAGGTCGTCTGGACGGCGCCACTCACCTGCTCGGCCGCCATTATTCCATCGATGGTCGCGTCGTGCATGGCGACAAGATGGGGCGCCAACTGGGTTTTGCTACCGCCAACATCCGGATCAAGCACGACAAACCCCCGCTGCTGGGGGTATTTGTTGCCGAAGTGCTCGGGCTATCGGACAAGCCGCTCCAGGGCGTAGCCAACCTCGGCTTCCGTCCGAGTGCCGCTCAGGTCGCCCGCCCGCTGCTGGAAGTTCATTTATTCGATTTCTCAGCCGACATCTACGGCCACCACATCAATGTCCGTTTCCTGCACAAACTAAGAAACGAAATGAAGTTCCCCAACCTCGATGCGCTGAAGGTGCAGATCGCGGCGGACGTTGCCGAAGGAAAGGCCTACTTCAAACACAGAGGCACAGAGGCGCGGAGGTGACACAGAGAAAGAACGCTGAAGAACTGAACGTGCTAACCGAAAAGGTTATCGGGGCAGCTATTCAGGTGCATCGTGAACTGGGACCGGGCTTGCTGGAAAATGCATATTCGGAATGCTTGGCCATAGAAATGGCTGATTGCGGCTTGCATGCCATGCGCGAAGTGAAAATTCCCCTCCGTTACAAAAATGTCGCTGTAGATAACGTTTACCGGCTTGATTTTCTTGTTGAAGACTCTCTGATTATCGAATGCAAAACGGTTGATCACCTATTACCAATTCACTCTGCCCAAGTTTTGACCTATCTCAAGCTCACCGAAAAGCGGCTCGGACTACTGCTAAATTTTAATGTTGAAGTACTGCACAAAGGCATCAAACGAATCGTAAATGGATATTAGTCATTTCTCTGCGTATTCTCTGTGTCTCTGTGCCTCTGTGTTGGATTTCATAAATGGCTGACTACAAAAACACTTTAAACCTGACGGATACACCTTTTCCCATGCGCGGCGATCTCGCCAAGCGCGAGCCGCAATGGGTCGCGGACTGGCAGGAGAAGAAGCTCTATGAACAGATCCGCGAAGCGTCGAAAGGGCGCCCGCGCTTCGTTCTGCACGACGGTCCGCCCTATGCCAACGGTGACATCCACATTGGCCACGCGGTCAATAAGATTCTTAAGGACATCATCGTTCGCTCGAAGACGCTGGCTGGTTTCGATGCACCGTATGTTCCGGGCTGGGACTGCCACGGCCTGCCGATCGAACACCAGATCGAGAAACTGCACGGCAAGCATATCGCCGGCGACAAGGTGCGCGCGTTGTGTCGCAGCTTTGCCGCCGAGCAGGTCGAACGCCAGAAGAAAGACTTCATCCGCCTGGGCATCCTCGGCGAGTGGGACAACCCGTACCTGACGATGGCCTTCAAGACCGAGGCCGACGAGATTCGTTCGCTCGGCAAAATTCTGGAGAAGGGCTACCTTTATCAGGGACTCAAACCCGTCAACTGGTGTCTCGACTGCGGCTCGGCGCTGGCCGAGGCCGAAGTCGAGCATGAGGACAAGAACTCGCCTGCCATCGATGTCGCGTTCGAAGTCCACCCCAACCACGCCGAAAAGGTGGCCAAAGCCTTTGGCCTGACGCATCTGCGCGCGCCAGCTTTCGCCGTGATCTGGACGACCACGCCATGGACGCTGCCGGCCAACGAAGCCGTGAGCATTCACCCGGAATTCGACTACGACCTGATCGAGACGCCCAAAGGGACTTTGATCCTGGTGCACGAGCTGGCCGATGCCTGTCTCCAGCGCTATGCGCTCGCAGGCACGGTCATCGGCTCGGCAAAAGGCGCGGCGCTCGAACATGTTTTGCTCAAGCATCCCTTCCAGGAGCGTGACGTCGCCATCATCTGCGGCCCACACGTCACCCTTGAGGCGGGCACCGGCCTGGTCCATACCGCACCGGCACATGGCGCGGACGATTACCAGATCGGCAAGACCTATGGCTTGCCGGTTGTGAACCCGGTTGGTGACGACGGCAAATTCCTGGCCAATACGCCCGCCCTGTCCGTCTCGCCACTGGCGGGAAAAACGGTCTGGGAAGCCAATCCGCTGGTCCTGCAGGAACTCGAAGCCCGAGGACGCCTGCTCAAGATGGAGCGCATCACGCACAGCTACCCGCATTGCTGGCGGCACAAGACGCCGATCATTTTCCGCGCCACCACGCAATGGTTCGTCGGCATGGATCACAAGGACAAGGAAGACGCCGCCACCTTGCGCTGGATCGCCGAACGCGCGGTGGACGAAACCCAATTCTTCCCGGCCTGGGGTCGCGCACGTCTGGAAGCGATGATAAAAACCCGCCCCGACTGGTGCGTTTCGCGCCAGCGCAATTGGGGCGTGCCGATCCCCTTCTTCCTGCACAGAGAAACGGGAACGCTGCACCCGCGCACGCCGGAACTGATCGAAGCCGTTGCCCTGCGCGTCGAACAGGCCGGCATCGAAGCCTGGTTCTCGCTCGACCCGAGGGAACTTCTGGGTGACGACATCGACCACTACCGCAAGATGAGCGACACGCTCGACGTCTGGTTCGACTCCGGAGTCACGCATGCCAGCGTACTACGCGGATCGCATCAGACCGAACTCTGCTACCCCGCCGATCTCTACCTGGAAGGTTCGGACCAGCATCGCGGCTGGTTCCAGAGCTCCCTGCTGACCGGCTGCGCGATTGATGGCCGCGCACCATACAAGGCGCTGCTGACGCACGGCTTCGTCGTCGATGGCAAGGGGCTGAAGATGTCGAAGTCGAAAGGCAACGTCATCGCGCCGCAAAAGGTATCGGACACCCTGGGTGCCGACATCCTCCGCCTGTGGACCGCAGCGACAGACTACTCGGGCGAGCTGTCGATTTCCGACGAAATCCTCAAACGCGTCGTCGAGTCGTACCGCCGAATGCGCAACACGCTGCGCTTCCTGCTCGCCAACACCTCGGATTTCGAGGTCGGCAAAGACTTGCTCCCATCAGACCAATGGCTGGAGATCGACCGCTATGCGCTCGCCATGACACGCCAGATGCAGGCGCAGTGCGAGGCCGACTACGGCAAGTACGAATTCCACCGCGTCGTGCAGGCGCTGCAAACCTTCTGCTCGGAAGACCTTGGCGGCTTCTACCTCGACATCCTCAAGGACCGCCTGTATACCGCCGCCGCCGACTCCGCCGCGCGCCGATCGGCACAAAGCGCGCTGTGGCATATCACTCAAGCCTTCGTCAAACTGCTGGCGCCGATTCTCTCTTTTACCGCGGAGGAAGTCTGGAAAACACTGACGCGCAAGACCGAGTCAGTCATGCTGCAAACTTGGCAAGAACTGCCCGCGCCGGCTGACGAAGCCCTGCTGCTCGACAAATGGGGCAAGATCCGTCTCTACCGCGCAGAGGTGACGCGTGCCCTCGAGGAACTCCGCGTCGCAGGCCTGATTGGCTCGTCGCTACAAGCCGAGGTCAGGATCCATACCGACGGTGAGAAGTACGACATTCTGGCTTCGCTCGGCGACGACCTGCGCTTTGTCCTCATCTGCTCAAAGACCAGCCTGGTGCGCAGCGCCGAGGAAAAACTTGAATGCAGCGCATTGAGCCACGCCAAATGCGGGCGATGCTGGCATGTGCGCGAAGACGTCGGCCAGGACCCCGAACACCCGGAAATCTGCAAGCGTTGTGTGAGCAACCTGCATGGTCAGGGGGAATCCCGTGCCTGCGCGTAACATCAAGCCATGGCTGTGGCTGGCCGGAGCGATCATGGCGCTCGATCAGGTCAGCAAGTGGATCGTTCTCGGTGTACTGCAAGTGGGAGATTCGCGCTATGTGGCACCGTTTTTCAATTGGGTGCTGACCTTCAACCCAGGCGCGGCGTTCAGTTTCCTTTCCGATGCCGGCGGTTGGCAGCGTTGGTTCTTCACGGTGCTGGCGCTGGGCGTCTCGGCCTGGATCGTCGGCATGCTCAGCCGTCATAGCGGCGAGTTCCGCCTCTCGCTGGCGCTTTCCCTGATTCTCGGCGGTGCACTCGGCAACGTGATCGACCGCATACGCTTCGGTGCGGTGGTCGATTTCGTCCAGTGGCACATGGCGGGTTATTATTTTCCGGCGTTCAATGTGGCCGATTCGGCAATCACCATTGGCGCCATCCTGCTGGCCTGGGATCAATTTGCAGGGAAACCCTCGACGGATGGCGCGGTCAAATCCGCCCATGATGTTTCTAACGATTTACGGTGACTCACTCCATGCAACGACCCAACGACTTACCCGTGCAAACGGTACGCCCCGACAGCTACCTGACGCTCCATTACCGTCTGTCCGATGGCGAAGGGAATGAGTTTGTCAGCACCTTCGACCTTTCGCCTGCAACGCTCCAGATGGGCAGCGGCCAGCTGGCTGCACCGCTGGAGAATTGCCTCGTCGGGATGCCGGTCCAACAGCGCCGGGTATTTCAGCTCGATTCCAGTGAAGCCTTTGGCGAACACAATCCGAAACTTGTCGAACGTATTGCGCGCAGTGCCCTGCCTGCGGACGTCGAACTCAAAGAGAACTCGCTGATCGAGTTTGGCGCGCCCGATGGCGGCGCCGGTTTCGCCGGCTTCCTGCGCGAACTGTCCGACACCACGGCGCTCTTTGATTTCAACCACCCGCTCGCCGGCAAGCCGATCCGCTTTGAAGTAGAAGTCATCGGCATCATGTAAGGTCCGCCATGCAAATCACTCTCGCCAACCCACGCGGCTTCTGTGCCGGCGTCGAACGCGCCATTGCCATCGTCGAGCGCGCCCTCGAAAAATTCGGCGCGCCGATCTATGTCCGCCATGAAGTCGTGCACAACAAGTTCGTCTGCGACGACCTTCGCGCCAAAGGCGCCATCTTCATCGACGATCTCGCC
>NZ_FLQY01000179.1 GCF_900089945.1 Candidatus Propionivibrio aalborgensis
AGCCCGCAGAAGGCACAAAGCACTTTACAAGAACTGACCCCATCCCTATAATGCGCCCTTCTTTCGAGCGGGGGTATAGCTCAGCTGGGAGAGCGCTTGCATGGCATGCAAGAGGTCCGCGGTTCGATCCCGCGTACCTCCACCAACAAGCCGAGAGAAACATCGTCCGGGTCCCCATCGTCTAGAGGCCTAGGACACTACCCTTTCACGGTAGGTACCGGGGTTCGAATCCCCGTGGGGACGCCAAGAATAGGCAACGGTTGCCTGGCATGAAATGCCGCAACCCTCGATCTAGAAGTATTGGAGTGGTAGTTCAGTTGGTTAGAATACCGGCCTGTCACGCCGGGGGTCGCGGGTTCGAGTCCCGTCCACTCCGCCAACATTCCCCAATGGCTGTTTTCGCGTCCGAATCCATCGGACACGAGAGCAGCCATTTTGCGTTTGCTGCCGATTACCGTGCGATTTCAATTTGCATCGGTTCCAATCGGGTCAGAGACATTTCGCTTTTCCCTGACCGTGTTTTCCTGTTCTGTCCCTGTTCAGAACCCAAAATCGGCTTGTGCCTTGACCTGCGAAGCGTCGCTGGACCAGCGGTATTGACCGGGCTCGGTTACCATGCCGACCCGAACCGAGTCGAGCTCGATACAGCGATAGCAGGCCAGAAGATAGGTTTCAGCCTGAACGAGGCTGGAATTGTAGCGGCTCTCCTACAGGTTGCCAGTGCGCCGGCAGAAGCGATTTGATGTATCGGGCATAGCGCCGTCCCAATGACTGCATCAGCCGGTGAACATAGTTGGTCATCAGCACATAGGCATGAAGCGCCCGAGCGTAGCGCCTGCCGGGTTCAAGCAGTTCGTCCTTGAAGAACTGGCAGTCTTCGTCACTGGTGAAGACTGCGTCGCGGTTGTGGCCACTCAGGATGACATGCTGAGGTACAACTGAACTTGCGGCCGGAGATAAGCGTGCAACCAAATCCCCGTGGCCTTCATCAGAAAAACGCCTTGCAAACCCGGAGGCGCCCATCTAATTTTAGATATGCGGTTAGGCCACGCTGGTTGCCGTGGCCGAGCCTTCTTCGCGCTGTGCCTGCCGCTTCGCGTCGCGCGTAAGTCTCTCGGCCACTCGTTCCACGAAAGATAATCCGAATTTTGGGTTCTATACTGAGATCACGGATCTTTGAATGACTGATGTCATCTGCAAGATTCGGGGTCGAACACCCGCCGTCCTTGTGACGATTCGCTCTGCGGGAACACTGAGCTTTCTGCCCCCGTTGAAGCCGTCGTCAAGACAGGGAAGGGAGAAATGCCGAGGATGGCAAGAGTAGGAACCTCGGAATATTGTTTGTTGCCCATTTGCACGTGCAAGTCCGATAAACAGTAATCAACGCAAGGAGGCACACATCATGGCAGTCAAGGTTCTGATCAAACGCAAGATCAAGAATGAAAACCTGGATGCACTGGATTTCCTTCTCAAGAAATTGAGAGCAGCGACAGTCAACCAGAAAGGCTACATCTCGGGAGAAACCTACCGGCGTTTCGATGAGGAAGGCCAAAGTCTGGTCATCGGCGCATGGCAAAACGTCGACGACTGGCGCAAATGGTTCAACAGCGAGGAGAGGACGGAAATCCAGAACCAGATCGACCTCCTGACGGACGAACCGACGGAGTACGAGGTTTACATACCCTGACGCGCGACACGCGGGCAAGCGCCCCGGATTCAGCCATTCCGTCAATTCGAAGACCTTGGCTTTCCGCGGCGTTTGGCTGTTCCGATTGAGAGATTTCGGCCCGGATCGTGTGTCCTGATTAAAACGTCCGGTAAAGCCGGGATACCTCAGCCCGCGACTATCGGCCGCCTTCTCCCTCCGTACAAGCTCCAAACCATTCTTCTCGCCACTCATCCCTTTTCTTCCACCACCACCACTTCCATCCGCCTCGTATGCTGGCTGTCACCCCCGAAGCTGAATGCCTCATCGACCTGCAGCCCTCTAGGAATCTGATGCGTGATGAAGATCATCGTCACCTTCCCCTTGAACTTGTTGATCGTCTTCGCAAAGCGCTCCACCGTCTGACTGTCGAGATTTGAGACGACCCCATCGAAGATCAATATCTTTGGCCACTTGAGCAAGGCTCGGGCAATGGCGATGCGCTGCTTCTGCCCACCCGAGAGTCCGGTGCCGCGTTCGCCGATCTCGGTCTGGTAGCCTTCGGGCAGTTTCTCGATCACTTCGTGGATTTCGGCTGGCTCGTGCGGCTAAGCTCAGACGACGGCTGGGCGGCTTCCATTCCATTTCAATGAAATGGCCGCAAGCGCCCGGCTGGAAAACGCACAAAAACCAGCGTCGGCGGGACAGCGGCAACCAGCCAATCGAGGCGCCGATTGATATTGGAATTGATGGTCAACGAGGCAATTGAAACAAAATATCCAATACAATCATTTGTTTAATTCTGTGTATTGGCGGAAGCGGTGAGATTCGAACTCACGAAAGGTTGCCCTTTGCCGGTTTTCAAGACCGGTGCAATCGACCACTCTGCCACGCTTCCTTGTTCTGGCCACAATGCTATCCGACTGTGGCGGAGCGCATGATAACACGTTACAAACTGTTACCCCCCGTCTCGCAACTTGTGGCATCCTTGCGCAGTCTCAAACAAGCCGCAAACTTGTTACTTTGGAGGATAGATACATGCAACAGCAGTTTCGGATTACAGGTCAGGCAACTCAAGTAGCATCACTGCAGCAGAACAAGGTCCTGCGCAATACCTATGCGTTGCTCGCTTTGTCCATGATTCCGACAGTCATCGGCGCACTGGTTGGCGTGCAGATGGGGTTCTCGTTCTTTGCCGGCAGCCCGATGATTTCCTTTATGGTGTTTCTGGGCGTTGCTTTCGGTTTCATGTGGGGTATCGAGCGTACCAAGAACAGCGGGATGGGGGTTGTCCTGCTGCTGGGCTTCACCTTCTTCATGGGTCTGATGCTCTCGCGCATCCTGCAGGTGGCGCTTGGCTTTTCCAACGGCCCGACGCTGATCGCGACGGCGGCCGGTGGCACGGGGGCCATTTTCTTTACCTTGGCCGGCATCGCGACCGTGACGAAGAAGGATTTCAGTTTCCTCGGCAAATTTCTCTTTATCGGCGTGATCGTTGTACTGCTGGCCGCAGTGGCCAATATCTTCTTCCAGATCCCGGCCCTATCGCTGACCATCTCGGCCGTTGCGGTGCTGGTCTTTTCGGCATACATCCTTTACGACATCAGCCGAATTGTGAATGGCGGAGAGACGAACTACATCTCGGCAACGCTCGCCGTTTATCTCGATGTCTACAACGTCTTTGTCAGCCTGCTTAATCTGCTGATGGCGTTCAGTGGCGAACGCGACTGATTCTTGTGCATGACCCGGGCGGCGCTCAGCCGTCGCCCGATCCTTTTCTCCTGCTCCCCGCTTCTCCCTCTGATAGCTGGCTTTTTCAGTCCCATCCGCTTCGCCGGATGTTTTGGCGACTGAATCACTGACCGCTCAATCGGGAAGGCTCAGCATTTCTCTCGCGTGCTGCCGGGTGATGGTGGTTATTTCGACGCCCCCGAGCATGCGGGCAAGCTCTTCGATCCTGGCATCGCCATCAAGCGTTATAACGCTGCTGCGAATCTGACCGTCCTCGGCAAGTTTGCAAACCTGCCATTGCCAACTGGCGCGCGCTGCGACTTGGGGTAGATGTGTCACACACAACACTTGCCTTGTGGCACCCAATTCACTGAGCAATCGGCCTACGACCTCGGCAACCCCGCCACCGATTCCGACATCTACCTCATCGAAAATCAGCGTTGGGACGTTCACCGCCTGATTGGTCACCACTTGAATCGCCAGACTGATTCGGGAAAGCTCGCCGCCCGAAGCGACTTTTGCCAATGGTCGCGCTTCACCTCCCGAAAAGCCGGCAATGCGAAACTCGATCTGTTCCAGTCCAAAGGCAGCACCTCCCTTGACCGGAACCAGTCCAATCTCGAATCGCCCACCTCCGAGTGCCAGTTGCTGCATGACCTGGCTGACCTCTTTGCCCAAAGCTTCGGCAGCCTTGGCGCGGCTTCTTGACAGCCGTTTTGCCAACGCCTCATAGTGATCACGGGCCACATTGACTCGTGATTCCAGACCGGCGATATCCGCAGTCTCACGCAGAACGGTCAGCCGTTCCCGCAACTGCTCAAGCAGCGCCGGCAAGGCTTCCGGACTTGAGCGGAATTTGCGTGCGCAGCCGAGCACAGACTCAATCCGTCGCTCAACATCAACCAAACGTTGCGGATCGAGATCAATCCGATCGGCGTATCGGCGAAGCGCCGAAACCGCTTCGGCAAGTTCCGCTTGCGCCGATTGAATCAGGCCAGCCACTTCGGCTAGTGCCGGATCATATTCAGCCAGGCTTTCAAGCCGTCTCGCAACGCTATCAACCTGCACTTCACAAGCGCCCTCGCCTTCGGCCAGAAGTTCCAGCGAAAACCGGGCTCCCTCGACAAGGCTGACAGCGTGCGCCAAACGCTTGTGCTCAATGTTCAGGGGCTCCCACTCCTCGAGGGAGAAACCCAGCGATTCAATTTCCCGAACTTGCCACTCAAGCTGTTCGCGCTCACGTTCCAGCTCCTCAACGCCACTCGCTGCCGAATCAAGCCGCATCTTGGCATCGCGCCACTGGCCCCAGGCATCCGAAACCTCGTTCTTCAGCGGAGCCAGCCGGGCGTGGGAATCAAGCAGCACGCGTTGTGCATCGCCGCGCAGCAACGATTGATGTTCATGTTGCCCGTGAATATCAACCAGCGACTCGCCCACCTCCCGCAATTGCTGAACCGTAACCGGCGAGCCGTTCAGATATGCGCGCGAGCGGCCCGTGCAATCAACGACACGGCGCAGCAACAATCCCTCTTCGACATCGATATCCTGTCCGCGCAGCCAGTCGGTCGCTGCTGGCGATCCGCGCAGATCGAATTCGGCGCTAACCTCGGCACGTTCGCTACCGACACGGATCAAGCCACTATCGGAACGCTCGCCCAGAGCAAACGCCAGCGCGTCGACAAGGATCGATTTGCCGGCGCCGGTTTCCCCGGTCAGCGCGCCAAACCCCGGCTTGAACTCAAGCTCAAGACGGTCAACCAGCACGAAATCCCGAATTGTCAATCGATGCAGCATGGGTGGGCAGAGGGCCTCAGAATGGCCTATTGCGTTACTGGCTTCTCGCTCCAATGCAGCTTCTGGCGAAGCATGGCGAAATAGCTGTAACCGGGTGGTTGAAGTAGGCGGATCGAAAATTCCGAGCGAATGATTCGCACCCAATCATCCGGCCTCAAATCGATCGTTACCTGACCATCAAAGTGCACCCGTGAATCCGTGGCGTTGACGATGCGGATTTCAATTTCACTGCGGTCGCCCACCAGAATCGGCCGATTGGTCAGCGAGTGCGGGCAAAGCGGCACCAGGGCAATCCCGGAAACATGGGGATGCAGAATCGGGCCATTGGCCGACAGCGAATAAGCTGTCGACCCGGTCGGCGTAGACGTGATCAGGCCATCCGAGCGCAGGTTGTAAATGAACTCGTTGTCGATAAACAAATCAAATTCGATGAGGCGGCCAATGGCGCCTTTATCAACTACAACGTCATTAAGAGCGAGGCTGGACGCGATACATTCCCCTCCCCGCAGAACCTCGGCGACGAGCAGCATACGATTTTCAGGTGTGAATTTTCCGCTGAGCAGCTCATCCATGCAGGTCAGCATGTCGCAGCGCGCTATATCCGTAAGGAAACCGAGTCTCCCCTGGTTCACGCCGACAAGTGGCACACGATAGCGCGCCAGTTGCCGCGCCGCATTGAGCATCGTTCCGTCGCCACCAAGAACAATAGCCAAATCGGCCTGCTCGCCTATTGCCGCAAAATCGCGAATCGCCCAGTTTTTCAAATCGGTTGATGCTTCGGAACAGTTCGCCGTCGCCTCCTCGACGAGCACCGTAATTCCGCGATCATCGAGATTCCTTGCCAGAATGCTGAGCGAATCGGCAACCTCAAGGCTGTGATACTTTCCGATCAGCGCGATGGTTCTCGGCAAGGCCGGGCTACCCCCGGGCGAGCGAATTGGGTCTTCATTCATGAATCGAATTAGACCACAATTTGAATCGTTTTCATTGCACCTTACGATCACCCCTTTTTTCTACGAATCTTTTGTAGAATCGGTCTCATGCTCGACGAACGTTCCAGAACCCTGCTCAAAACCTTGATCGAGCGCTATATAGCCGACGGCCAGCCTGTTGGCTCGCGCGCACTTTCGAAATTTTCGGGCCTCGACCTGTCAGCTGCCACCGTACGTAACGTCATGGCCGATCTCGAAGATCTGGGTTTCATTTCCAGCCCCCATACATCTGCCGGACGCATACCGACATCTCGCGGTTACCGCTTTTTTGTCGACAGCCTGCTCGTCATGCACCCGCTGGAAACAGAAAGGATCCATGCGATCGAAGGTCAACTCCATCCATCACAACCGCAGCAGCTCATCATCAGCGCATCGCACCTGCTCTCCGGACTCACGCATTTTGCCGGCATCGTTCTGACGCCACGCCGCAAGGCGCCCAGAATCCGACAGATGGAGTTTGTCAGCCTGTCCGAGAAGCGCATCCTGCTGATTCTCGTTACCACGGATGGTGATGTGCAAAACCGGATTCTGTTCACCGAGCGGCCCTATTCGGCCTCTGATCTTGTTACTGCAACCAACTATCTCAATCGGTACTTCTCTGGCCACGAATTCGAACATATCCGCAGTCGGGTCAAGGAAGACCTGCGAAAACTGCATGGCGATTTGCAGGACTTGATGGCTGCGGCCATGTCGGCAAGCGATGAGGCATTGAACCGGGAGGATGAGCATTACGTCATTTCCGGCGAGCGAAATCTGCTCGGAGTGGAGGAACTTTCGTCCAACATGAAGCGCCTGCGCGAACTTTTCGATCTCTTCGAACAGCGCACCGCGCTGATGCAATTACTTGACGTTTCACACCGTGCCGAAGGAGTCCAGATTTTTATTGGTGGTGAATCGGGGCTCGCACCGCTCGACGAATGCAGCGTCGTCACCGCACCCTACGAGGTCGATGGTCAGATCGTCGGGTCAGTAGGCGTCATCGGCCCAACGCGGATGGCCTATGAGGACGTAATCCCGATCGTCGATATTACGGCGAAGCTTCTTTCATCCGCCCTAACCTACCAGAAAAACTCCTGATGTCCCGATACCTGCCTGAGCCTGAATACCGGCATGGTACGGCCGAAAAGACGGCGGTGTTGCTGATCAATCTGGGTACGCCGGAAGCCCCGACCACTTCGGCCGTACGTCGCTACCTCCAGGAGTTTCTCTCTGACCCACGTGTGGTCGAGATTCCCCGGGCAGTTTGGTGGCTGATTCTCAATGGCATCATCCTCAACGTCCGCCCCCGAAAATCAGCCGAAAAATACGCCTTGATTTGGACACCTGAAGGCTCGCCGTTGCAGGTGCACACGAAACGACAAGCCACAATGTTGCGCGGTTTCCTCGGCGAAGCCAAACATCGCGTCGTCGTCGACTATGCGATGCGTTACGGCCAGCCATCGATTCCGACCACGCTCTCCCGTCTCAAAACCGAGGGCTGTACACGTTTCCTGCTGCTTCCGCTCTACCCGCAATACTCTTCAAGCACGACCGCGTCGGCTTTCGATGCAGCCTTTGCCTGGGCAGCTTCGATCCGGAACCAGCCGGAACTCCGAACGCTGAGGAGCTATGCCGGCCACCCCGGATACGTTGAGGCTCTGGCGAGCAGTGTTCGCGAGCACTGGATGACCAATGGCCGCCCACACGCATCCTACCGCTTGATCATGAGTTTTCACGGTGTGCCTCGCTACACCCTCGACAAGGGTGACCCTTATCATTGTGAATGCCATAAAACCGCCCGTCTGCTGGCCGAAGCACTGAATCTTGGCGCGGACGAGTACCAGATCAGTTTTCAGTCGCGTTTCGGTCGAACGGAATGGTTGCAACCGTATACCGCGCAAACGCTGGCTGCACTCGGTAAACAAGGTGTGCAGACCGTCGATGTCATTTGTCCCGGCTTTCCTGCTGACTGCCTGGAAACGCTCGAAGAAATCGCCATGGAAGGCAAGGCCGAATTCATTCGCGCCGGCGGCAAGGCGTACCGGTACATTCCCTGCCTGAACGAGCGCGATGACTGGATCCACGCTCTTGCGGACTTGGCCAGTACGCACCTGCAAGGCTGGCCGACCCGAGATATACCGAATACCTCTGCTCTCGAAACCAGTGCACTACGCGCGAAATCGCTGGGCGCCATGTCCTGAGGCACACAAAACTATTCGTGATTCACTCTCAAGTGACGACTTCTCATAGCCGTTAACTCCCTACCAGCGAGTTAACGGACGTCAAAGGAGGCCTCATGAAAATCGACAGCGCCAGTGTCCTGCTCGATTCCAGTCATTCAAGTCTGCAGCGGCACGAACTGCAAGAAAGCTTGCGCATGTGGATCGGCGATCGCCGTCCGGACCTTGACGGTACCCAGCGACGGCCAGCAGGCGACGTACCGCCACAGGTGCAAGTCTCAGATGCGGGAAAGACCGCTCAGTCCAGCGAAGTTCGCGCAATTCAGGACGGCATCGACGCCGCCGAAAACGACCCGAAGCTGCTCCTCATCCGAGCCATGATCGCCATGTTGACTGGCCGCGATGTCCAGGTTTTCGACGCGAACGAACTGCGAGTTGAAACACCGGCAGCAGCAGATCAGGGCCAGAGTCGGGGGAGCCCAACCCAAGCACCGCCGCAAGCCGTCGACGCGGCTGGCTTTGGTGTTGAATATGATCGTCACGAATCCTACACGGAAACCGAGCAGACCAGCTTCCAGGCAACTGGCGTCATTCGTACGACAGATGGCAAGGAAATCAGTTTCAACATCACCTTGTCAATGTCGCGGAATTACCATGAAGAATCCGATATCAGTATCCGTGCCGGAGATGCACGGAAGAAACTGGATCCGCTGGTTCTCAACTTTAATGGTTCAGCCGCCCAGCTGACCAGCCAGCGCTTCAAATTCGACCTCAATTCCGACGGTCAGGCGGAAGAGATAAATTTCCTGTCTGGCAACAGCGGTTTCCTCGCATTCGACCGAAACGGCGATGGCAAAATCAACGACGGATCGGAACTGTTCGGGGCGAAGAGCGGCAATGGATTTCTCGAACTCTCCGCACTTGACTCTGACCAGAACGGCTGGATCGACGAAAACGATGCTGCCTACAACCAGTTGAGCGTTTGGCGCAAAGATGGAGAAGGCAAGGACCATCTGGCAACACTGAAGCAGGCGAACGTAGGTGCGATCAGCCTCGCGCACCTGGACACACCATTTGACCTCAAAACCGGCACCAACGCCTTGCTGGGCCAGATAAGGTCAAGTGGACTCTTCTTGCAGGAAGATGGCAAAGCCGGCTCGGTCCAACAAATTGATCTGACCGTATGACGATCGACATGTCCATGCATGCTGATTTTTCGGACTATTAAGGCGGCGCCAACTCCAGATCGCAGCCGACACGACTTCCTTTCACGGCTGGCTGGCCTAATTTGGCGAGCACCTGATTTGCTCCGCGCAAACGGCCCAAGACCTTGGCGACCAAGGTTTTCTGGAATCGCTCCTGAACTTCGTCCGAGCTCAATTCCAGTGCGGCACTATTGATTTCGAGAAACAGTGTCGGCTCCAAAGTTGTCACGGAAGCCGATCGCGTTGTGTCGCTCGGATGCAGAAAAGTCATCTCACCAACCACTTCGCCTGCACCGAGACGACAAATGGACTTGCCTTCCTGCGAAACCTCGACGAAACCGCTGACAAGCACGCCGAAGATTCGGTTGTTGTCGCCCTCGCGAATCAACACGACTTTCGGTGCGACCTCGCGCCAGACGCTGATACGTAGCACTTCCCACAATTCGATATCATCGAAGTCGGCGAAGAATTCCACATTGCGCAGTCTCTCGAAATGCGTCGTGTCCTGAGTGGAATCAACATCGTCAAGCATCTGATATCTGACGGTGGAGAGATCCTTGGCAAACTCCGCGCCATTTCGATACCTGCTGTAAAGATCCTTTTCCAGCGCCTTTTTCAGAATCGGATCCAATCCGGTTGGCAGGTTCGGATTGAGATCGCACACCGAAGGGGTGTCCATATTGACAATCTTGTAGACCAAGGCGCCTTGATTTGTGGCGCGAAATGGCAACCGCCCGGTCAGCAGCTGGAACAACAGCACTCCAAGTGAATACAGATCTGTTTTCTGGTTGAGCGGATAGTTCTTGACCTGTTCCGGCGACATGTAAGCCGGGGAACCCACACCCATGACGAAGGTTGAGTCCTTGTTCATGTCCTTGTTCAGATTCAAGGCGAGTCCGAAATCGGTAATCTTCGGGTTGTCTTCCGCATCGATCAAGATATTGGCCGGCTTGATGTCACGATGCACGACACCCTGCCGAAAGGCATGATCGAGCGCCAGACAGCATTTGAAGATGATGCCGACCACGCGATGCATGGGTAATAGACGATTGATTGAGCAATAGTGTTCAAGTACCGTTCCGTCGATATACTCCATGACGATATAGGCTCGATCAGCCTCGACCACGGCATCAAAGATCTTGACGATATTGGGATGATCCAGACGCCGACCGATCGAGTCCTCCGTCTGAAAGAGTTTGCGCAGCCGCCGCGACATGGCCGCGTTTTCCTCGCCGAAGCGAATCAGCTTGACCGCAACCTCGCGATTGGAATCCGGATCACGAGCCAGATAGACGATGGCCGTCGCACCCTTGCCCAAGGTTCGAATGACTTCGTACTTGCCAATTTTTTCTGCCATGCCGATACCGTGTGAACTCGTGCCAATTCGGGGTTTGAATCGTAGCAGTGCAACCCTGCGAAAGACGAGATTATATTAATCCTCGCCAAAAAAACATGCTTGCGGTGCTTGAAATCTGAAAACACGCCCCCAGCTACGCCTGAGTTTTCAGGGAGACCACCATTTATGCAAGCGCCTGACAAAGAAACTGCGACGGAAGCCGGTGTCGAGAACACTGAGGAAAGCACAGCGCCCGTCGTTGACAGCACGCCCAGTCTTGAAGAGACCCTCCGTCTGGCCGAACAGAAGGCGGAAGAACACCACGATGCCTGGTTACGCGCCAAGGCCGAATCCGAAAACGTTCGCCGCCGCGCCCAGGAAGACATTGCCAAGGCGTCAAAATTTGCCGTTGAACGCTTTGCCGATGAGTTGCTGGCCGTCAAGGATAGCCTTGAAGCGGCGCTTGGCGCCGAAACACCAACCATCGAAAGCATGAAATCCGGCACCGAGCTGACGCTCAAGCAACTGGTTGCCGCTTTCGAAAAATCGAACCTGACAGAGCTTAATCCGGTTGGCGAGAAGTTCGACCCGCATTTTCATCAAGCGATCAGCATGGTCGACGCAGAACAGGAGCCGAATACAGTGGTCACCGTCCTGCAAAAGGGCTATCTGATCGCCGACCGCGTATTGCGCCCAGCTCTGGTCATCGTTTCCAAACCAAAATCTTGAAAAGCACTCAATAAGCCCCACCTAGGGCTCATCCCGACACATACAGGTATTCACGAATCACACTAAAGGACTCTGACATGGGCAAAATTATTGGTATCGACCTCGGCACAACCAACTCCTGCGTTTCCGTCATGGAGGGGGGCAAACCGAAGGTCATCGAAAACTCAGAAGGTGCGCGCACCACGCCGTCGGTCGTCGCTTACGCCGAAGACGGTGAAATCCTCTGTGGCGCGCCGGCCAAGCGCCAGGCAGTCACCAACCCGAAGAATACGCTGTACGCTATCAAGCGCTTGATCGGCCGTCGCTTCGAAGAAAAGGAAGTCCAAAAGGACATCGGTTTGATGCCTTTCAAGATTCTCAAGGCTGACAACGGCGATGCATGGGTTGAAGTGCGTAATAACAAGATCGCACCGCCACAGGTTTCAGCCGAAGTGTTGCGCAAAATGAAGAAAACCGCCGAGGACTACCTTGGCGAGGAAGTGACTGAAGCAGTCATCACCGTTCCCGCCTACTTCAACGACAGCCAGCGTCAAGCGACAAAGGATGCTGGGCGTATCGCCGGCCTCGAAGTCAAGCGCATCATCAACGAACCAACGGCGGCGGCGCTCGCCTTTGGCATGGACAAGAAGCAAGGCGACAAGAAAATCGCCGTCTACGACCTCGGAGGCGGCACGTTCGACATTTCGATCATTGAAATCGCCGAAATCGACGGTGAACACCAGTTTGAAGTGCTGGCTACAAACGGCGACACTTTCCTCGGCGGCGAGGACTTCGACCAGCGCCTGATCGACTATGTAATCGACGAATTCAAGAAGGAGTCCGGCGTCAACCTCAAGGCCGACGTTCTGGCCTTGCAGCGGCTCAAGGATGCCGCTGAAAAAGCCAAGGTTGAGCTGTCTTCAGGCCAGCAAACCGAGATCAATCTGCCTTACATTACTGCCGACGCCTCTGGACCGAAGCATCTGGCAGTCAAGATCACCCGCGCCAAGTTCGAGTCGCTGGTCGACGAACTGATTGAACGCACGATCGAACCTTGCCGTGTCGCGCTGAAGGATGCCGGCTGCAAGATCACCGACATCAACGATGTGATCCTGGTCGGTGGCCAATCCCGGATGCCCAAGGTGCAGGACAAGGTAAAGGAATTCTTTGGCCAGGAGCCACGGCGTGACGTTAACCCGGACGAAGCAGTCGCCGTAGGCGCCGCGATACAGGGTGGCGTACTGCAGGGTGAAGTCAAGGATGTGCTACTGCTCGACGTCACACCGCTTTCGCTGGGCATTGAAACGCTTGGCGGCGTCATGACCAAACTGATCAAGAAGAACACGACGATCCCGACCAAGGCGAGCCAGGTCTTCTCAACGGCCGACGACAACCAGTCGGCAGTGACCATCCACGTTCTACAGGGCGAGCGCGAGATTGCTTCGGGCAACAAAAGCCTTGGGCAGTTCAATCTATCAGACATTCCACCTGCGCCGCGCGGTATGCCACAGATCGAAGTCACCTTCGATATCGATGCTAACGGCATTCTGCACGTTTCGGCCAAGGACAAAGCCACGGGCAAGGAAAACAAGATCAGGATCCAGGCCTCTTCAGGCCTTTCCGAAGAGGAAGTTCAGCGGATGGTACAGGACGCCGAATTGCACGCCGAAGAGGACAAGAAGGCCCACGAACTTGCCGAAGCCCGTAATCAGTGTGACGGCATCATCCACATGGTCAAGAAGTCGCTCGCTGAGTACGGAAAGGAACTCTCGGATGACGAAAAGAGCCAGATCGAAGCAGCCATGAAGGAAGCGGAAGAGGCGATTCGTGGCAACGATCTGGAAGCCATCAAGGCCAAGAGTGAGGCGCTCGGAACGGCATCGCAGAAGCTGGGTGAAAAGATGTACGCCAAACAGCAAGCCGAATCCGGAGCAACCGAGGGTGC
>NZ_FLQY01000180.1 GCF_900089945.1 Candidatus Propionivibrio aalborgensis
GCCACCACGCAATGGTTCGTCGGCATGGATCACAAGGACAAGGAAGACGCCGCCACCTTGCGCTGGATCGCCGAACGCGCGGTGGACGAAACCCAATTCTTCCCGGCCTGGGGTCGCGCACGTCTGGAAGCGATGATGAAAACCCGCCCCGACTGGTGCGTTTCGCGCCAGCGCAATTGGGGCGTGCCGATCCCCTTCTTCCTGCACAGAGAAACGGGGGCGCTGCACCCGCGCACGCCGGAGCTGATCGAAGCCGTTGCCCTGCGCGTCGAGCAGGCCGGCATCGAAGCCTGGTTCTCACTCGACCCGAGGGAGCTTCTGGGCGACGACACCGACCATTACCGCAAGATGAGCGACACGCTCGATGTCTGGTTCGACTCCGGCGTTACGCATGCCAGCGTGCTGCGCGGGTCGCATCAGGCCGAACTCTGCTACCCCGCCGATCTCTACCTGGAAGGTTCGGACCAGCATCGTGGCTGGTTCCAGAGCTCGCTGCTGACCGGCTGTGCGATTGACGGCCGCGCACCGTACAAGGCCTTGCTGACGCACGGCTTCGTCGTCGATGGCAAGGGACTGAAGATGTCCAAGTCGAAGGGCAACGTCATTGCGCCGCAAAAGGTATCGGACACCCTGGGTGCCGACATCCTCCGCCTATGGACCGCAGCGACAGACTACTCGGGCGAATTGTCGATTTCCGACGAAATCCTCAAACGCGTTGTCGAATCGTACCGCCGCATGCGCAACACGCTGCGCTTCCTGCTCGCCAACACCTCGGATTTCGACGCCAGCAAAAATTTGCTCCCACCGGACCAATGGCTTGAAATCGACCGCTACGCGCTGGCCATGACGCGCCAGATGCAGGCACAGTGCGAGGCCGACTACGGCAAGTACGAATTCCACCGCGTCGTGCAGGCGCTGCAAACCTTCTGCTCGGAAGACCTTGGCGGCTTCTATCTCGACATTCTCAAGGACCGCCTGTACACGGCTGCCGCCGACTCCGCCGCGCGCCGATCGGCGCAAAGTTCGCTGTGGCATATCACTCGAGCCTTCGTCAAACTGCTGGCGCCGATTCTCTCTTTCACCGCCGAGGAAGTCTGGCAGACGCTGACGCGCAAGACCGAGTCAGTCATGCTGCAAACTTGGCAGGCGCTTCCCGCGCCGGCTGACGAAGCCCTGCTGCTCGACAAATGGGGCAAGATCCGGCTCTACCGCGCAGAGGTGACGCGCGCCCTCGAAGAACTCCGCGTCGCAGGCCTGATTGGCTCGTCGCTACAAGCCGAGGTCAGGATCCATACCGACGGTGAGAAGTACGACATTCTGGCTTCGCTCGGCGACGACCTGCGCTTTGTCCTCATCTGCTCGAAGACCAGCCTGGTGCGCAGTGCCGAGGAAAAACTTGAATGCAGCGCATTGTGCCACGCCAAATGCGGCCGATGCTGGCATGTGCGCGAAGACGTCGGCCAGGACCCCGGACACCCGGAAATCTGCAAGCGTTGTGTGAGCAACCTGCATGGTCAGGGGGAATCCCGTGCCTGCGCGTAACATCAAGCCATGGCTGTGGCTGGCCGGAGCGATCATCGCCCTCGATCAGGTCAGCAAGTGGATTGTTCTCGGTGTACTGCAAGTGGGAGATTCGCGCTATGTCGCACCGTTTTTCAATTGGGTGCTGACCTTCAACCCCGGTGCGGCGTTCAGTTTCCTATCCGATGCCGGCGGTTGGCAGCGCTGGTTCTTCACGGTGCTGGCGCTGGGGGTCTCGGCCTGGATCGTCGGCATGCTCAGCCGCCATAGTGGCGAGTTCCGCCTCTCGCTGGCGCTTTCCCTGATTCTCGGCGGTGCACTCGGCAACGTGATCGACCGCATACGCTTCGGTGCGGTGGTCGATTTCGTCCAGTGGCACATGGCGGGTTATTATTTTCCGGCGTTCAATGTGGCCGATTCGGCAATCACCATTGGCGCCATCCTGCTGGCCTGGGATCAATTTGCAGGGAAACCCTCGACGGATGGCGCGGTCAAATCCGCCCATGATGTTTCTAACGATTTACGGTGACTCACTCCATGCAACGACCCAACGACTTACCCGTGCAAACGGTACGCCCCGACAGCTACCTGACGCTCCATTACCGTCTGTCCGATGGCGAAGGGAATGAGTTTGTCAGCACCTTCGACCTTTCGCCTGCAACGCTCCAGATGGGCAGCGGCCAGCTGGCTGCACCGCTGGAGAATTGCCTCGTCGGGATGCCGGTCCAACAGCGCCGGGTATTTCAGCTCGATTCCAGTGAAGCCTTTGGCGAACACAATCCGAAACTTGTCGAACGTATTGCGCGCAGTGCCCTGCCTGCGGACGTCGAACTCAAAGAGAACTCGCTGATCGAGTTTGGCGCGCCCGATGGCGGCGCCGGTTTCGCCGGCTTCCTGCGCGAACTGTCCGACACCACGGCGCTCTTTGATTTCAACCACCCGCTCGCCGGCAAGCCGATCCGCTTTGAAGTAGAAGTCATCGGCATCATGTAAGGTCCGCCATGCAAATCACTCTCGCCAACCCACGCGGCTTCTGTGCCGGCGTCGAACGCGCCATTGCCATCGTCGAGCGCGCCCTCGAAAAATTCGGCGCGCCGATCTATGTCCGCCATGAAGTCGTGCACAACAAGTTCGTCTGCGACGACCTTCGCGCCAAAGGCGCCATCTTCATCGACGATCTCGCCGACGTGCCGACTGGCTGTACGGTCATTTTCAGCGCCCACGGCGTCTCGCAGGCAGTACGCGAGGAAGCGGCAATGCGCGGCCTCAAAATATTCGACGCCACATGCCCCCTGGTCACCAAGGTTCACGTCGAAGTGGGGAAAATGCGGAAAGCGGGTCGCCGGATCATCATGATCGGGCACAAGGGGCATCCCGAAGTCGAAGGAACGATGGGGCAGAGTCAGGAAGGAATGTACCTCGTTGAAACCGTTGCCGACGCCAGGCAACTGGACATCGATCCTGCCAGCGAACTGGCTTACGTCACGCAAACCACCTTGTCGGTTGATGACGCCGAAAATGTCGTTGCCGCCCTGAAGGAACGCTTCCCGAAGATCATCGGCCCCAAGCGCGACGACATCTGCTACGCCACACAAAACCGCCAGGACGCGGTCAAGGCACTGGCGGCCGATACCGACGTCGTGTTCGTCGTTGGCAGCCAGACCAGTTCCAACTCCAACCGGCTGCGCGAGGTGGCCGAACATCTTGGCACCACAGCCCACCTTATCGACAACGCCGAGCAGATCGACCCGGCCTGGCTCGCCGGCGTCGAGCGCATCGGCGTCACGGCCGGCGCCTCAGCGCCGGAAGTACTCGTCAAGAACGTCGTGGACAAGCTGAGCGTCGGGCAGAATGATCAGGTTCGCCAGCTTGACGGGGTGGAAGAGAACGTGACGTTCGCCTTGCCGAAAGAATTGCAGGGCTGATTCAGATTTCAGACTCTTGTGTTGTTGTGGCCGGCGGGAATTGAACCAGTGGGCAACTCCCATGCTGCTTGCATCGCGTTTTCGATGCCCGGCACTTCCCAAGCACTTCCCCGGCATTTCCCTAGTCCACGCCGACTTCGATCCTCATCACGACACCAACGGCACGGCCGTTCAACTCTCCCGGTTTGAAGTGGAGCTGCCTGAACGCTTTGATGATCCCGTCAGCGATTTCCTCCGGAATGTCGGTGGTCTCCACAGTGACCTCAAGCACTTCGCCAAGCGTGTCGATCCAGAGCGTCAAAATGATGCCCCCGTGCGCCGTCATAAATGAAACCTCGGGTTCCCCCAGAAGGATCTCGTTCAACGGCAACGGGGAATAGGCCAACTGACTAGTCGGATAAAAAGTTCCTTCATCGGCTTGCAGACTTTTGTCATGCACAACCTCAACTGGCGTTGTCTGCGTTTGCTGAGGATCGACTTCAGCAGACACCGGCAACTTCGCTGGAGTTGCTGACTTCGCCGATTTCTTGGGCTTAGGAACAGCTCCGACGGGCGAAACTGCAACAACCGCTCTGGCACCGGTCTCGCCCGGCGCAATCAGCTTTGCCGAGAGTGCGTAGGGATCTGTGCTGGCTCCCCCATGGATCAGGAAGCGTGTCGGCATGACAAGATACGGAAGCACGACAACGATCAGATGCAACAGGCACGAGAAGAGCAGCGCGGCAAGAAGTCGCGGGAATCCATAGGCTCCTGGCTGCCGCGGAACGCCCGCTCCAATTTCATGCGCCAGAGCTGGAAAAGCCTGCAATTGACCATTCATACAGAATTATGGACCGTATGTCGCAGCAACTTTACTAAAGAATTTCAATCGCTATTATTCAATCGAGAAAGAATTGTAGTGCTTTGCGTTTGCCGAGAATGCAGCAGGTGCCGGGACAACGGGTTTCCTTTGCGCTGATTCTGCCTGACTTGTACGTTGGTGTTTAACTGCGAATTATTGCTGAGGTTGGTCATGAAAACACAAAAGGGCTTTACGCTGATCGAACTGCTGATCGTGATCGCAGTCATCGGGATACTCGCCGCCGTCGCTCTCCCTTCGTACTCCGACTACATTACCCGCGGGAAGATCCCCGACGCAACGTCCGGCCTCGCATCGAAGCGAGTGAAGATGGAACAGTTCTTTCAGGACAACCGTACTTACCTGGCTGTCGCCCCACAGACAAATGACTGCGATTTAGACACCACAACGAGCGAATATTTTAATTTTTCGTGCCCGGCCGCTGCCACTGCCACGACTTACACGCTTGAAGCAACAGGCAAGGCCTCCATGGCCGGTTTTGCTTTCACCATAAATCAAGCGGGCGCGAGAGCGACGACTACGACCCCACCCGCCAGCACCAAGGGATGGGCCGGAAATGCCGCCTGCTGGGTAACCAAGAAGGGCGGCGTATGTTGACTCTGCACTCCATCGAAGATTCGAATTCACCCTGGACCCGCGAAGGAGTGAGCTCTTGAGTCCGACACGCAAAACCAGGTCATCAGGCTTTTCACTGATCGAGCTGCTGATCGGCATTGCGCTGGTGGCCATTACGCTGATGCTGGCCATGCCGAGTTTTCGCACCTGGATCCAGAACACGCACATTCGCAATGCGGCCGAATCCACAGTCAACGGCATGCAGAGAGCACGTGCCGAGGCGGTGGTGCGCAACACCAATGTGTCTTTTTCCTTCGGTGGCGGGTCGTTCTGGACGATCCGCCAGGTCAGCGACAACTCGGTGATCGAGTCGAGGCCCGCCGAAGAAATCCTGGATTCCATCACCCGCACGACACTGCCTCCTGCAGTCCCGCCGGCCGCACCCACGGCAACAATCACCTTCAGCAATCTCGGCACCGTGGTGGCCAATGCCGATGGTACGGCGTCGATCACGCAGGTTGACTTCGACTCCACTGCGCTTCCGGCTGCGGATAGTCGCGATTTAAGAGTAACGATCGGAGTCAGCGGCGTCGCACGCATGTGCGACCCCACCGTTTCCGATCCAACAGATCTTCGCTATTGCGTCTGACGAGAATTCAACCATGCACAACACAAACCATTCCAGCTCCCCCGCATCGCAACAGGGCGTTGTCTTGCTTGAATCGCTTATCGCCATCCTGATCTTCTCGCTGGGCGTTCTCGGCATCGTCGGTTTGCAGGCCGCGATGATCAAGAGCACTTCCGACGCCAAATACCGGGCCGACGCCAGCTACATCGCCCAACAGCGCATTGGACGGATGTGGTCCGATCCGACAAACATTCTGTCTTACCTTGAACCCATTGCAGCTCCGACGGACATTTCATCGTTGCTCCCTGGTGGATTGCGAACGGTCAATCAACCCGTTATCGGTCAATTTGTCGTGACCGTTGGCTGGACCGCGCCGGGAGAAACGGCAGCAGCAAGCAACCTGACCCCGCCGTGCTTCATGACTGTCGCGCATTGCCTTACCACGACAGCCAGCATTGCCGGAGGCTAGATAATTATGAGATCAAGATGCGTTAAACCCGGTCAAGCCGGCTTCAGCTTGGTCGAAATCATGGTCGCTCTGGTCATCGGACTGCTCACGACGCTGGTCATCATGCAGGTTTTCACTGTTTTTGAAGGGCAGAAACGCAGCACGATGGGATCGGCAGACGCCCAGACCAGCGGCTCCGTCGCGCTTTACATGATCGGCCGCGACATGCAAATGGCCGGGTTTGGCCTGCTCCCCGCAACGGATTCGGCGCTCGAGTGCAATCCGTCGCCAGTCATCGCAGCAGGCGTCGACCTCAGCCCGGTAATCATTACCGATGGCGGCGCAGCAGCAGGCGCCAGTGACACCGTTGCCATCCGCTACGGCAATACGCCGATCGCCGGAATTCCATCGATAATCACTTCGGTGGTCGGTTCGACTGCAATTGTCGACGTCAATATTGGCTGCCAGGCTCCTCCACCGGGCCCTCAAGTAGCGCTGGTGATCAACGGTGCGGCGTGCATCGCAACGACGGTCACCGGTCTGAGCAGCCCGCCGGATTTTACCGGTGTGCAACTGGCAAGCACCGCCGGCGTAGTGCCCGGTGCCAATCTGGCTTGCTTGGGGCAGTGGAACCAGATCACTTATCAGGTCGTCAATGGCAACCTTGAGGTCAATGGTGTCCCCACGGTGGCCGGCGTCGTCAATCTGCAGGCGCAATACGGCATCTCGGCCGTCGCCAGTTCCAATCAGGTTATCCAGTGGGTCGACGCCACTGCCGCTTCGGGCTGGGCCGCGCCCTTGGTCGCCGATCGCAATCGCATCAAGGCCATTCGCATCGCCGTGGTGGCACGCAACGAGCAGCTCGAGAAGGATCCGGTTACCGTCGCTTGCAGCTCGACAACCCTACCCCTTGTCCCCCCGGCCGGATTGTGTGCCTGGGACGCCACTTCAGCGCTGCCCAACCCGCTGGTCGCCCCCTTTATTGCTTCGCCAGCGCCGACCATCGATCTGAGCAACGACGCCGACTGGGCACGCTATCGCTACCGGGTTTTTGAAACGATCATTCCACTGCGTAACATGATCTGGGCGTGGGAGACACTATGAACAACCTTTCCTTCAGCCGCACAGAATACCGGGGTGCCGGCACCCAGCGCGGGCTGGTGCTGTTCTTTGCGCTCATCGCGCTGGTTGCCATGTCGCTGGCAGCACTCGCACTTGTACGCTCGGTCGATACCTCAACGCTTATTTCGGGTAATCTGGCCTTCCGCCAGGCGGCCACCACATCGGCCGACGGCGGCGTTGAAAATTCAGTCGCGGTGATGACCGCAATGCAAGCAGCCAACGATGCTCTGGCGACGCCGAAGAATGTCTATCTGGATGCCACCCAGATCTTCAATGTCACCAACGCCGCTACCGGGTACTACTCCAACGTGGACCCGACCTTGGATCTTTTTGCGACGACAACCTGGGTGGACGGCGTCAGTTCCACCGCAACCACCGACAACAGCGGCAATACCTACCGTTCTGTCATTCAGCGCATGTGCCGTGTTGCCAACCAGGTCGTGTCCAAACCGAATTGTCTGTTCAGCGGCGCCGCCACTGACAACAGCGGGAAAGCCGTTCCCCTGCCATCGCAAATCTGTGCGGGACCAGGTTGTCCCGCTGCCGGGCAATCCCCCCAGTACCGCGTGACCGTACGCGTTACCGGCCCCAAGAACACCATCAGCTACATCCAGGCCATGGTCTATTAGCATCAGGAGGCATTGATGAAGAACGCTTTGTACAATTTCGCTACCGCCCGCCGTCTTCTCGGCGCCCTGCTAGTCGCCCAGTTGGCCCTGACGACGCCCCTGCATGCCGCGTCGGTGGCCCTGGCCACCGCGCCGCTGGCAACCTCGACAACCAGCACCGTTCAACCCAATATCATGTTCATACTTGACGATTCGGGTAGTATGGACTGGGACTACCTTCCGGATTGGGCAACCAGCGGCTCAGCTAACCTGGCTAAGAATGCCAATTACAATGGCGTCACTTACAACCCGGCGATTAATTACAAACCGCCGGTTCTTTTCGACGCCGATGGTTCTCTCAACACTACCACCTACCCTAGCCAGACCGGTCAAACAACGGCTACAGGCGCCGACGCCACAACCAAACCGAACTGGAAATACGTCAAGAATGATGGCTATGGCATCCAGAGCACATCACACTCAAATCTGGTAGGTAACGCATCGTTCTACACCTTCATAGCGGGCGAGTACTGCACCAAATCAGATCTCAAGACCTGCCAAGTGGCTACCGCTCCCACGACCACATACTCTTACCCCGCCTATTTGCGCTGGTGCAACAGCACGGCGCTGACCAACTGCAGATTAATAAGAAGCCCAACGTACCAGTACATGCGCTATCCGGGAATGAGTCTTGCTGCTCCCACTACAACCCTAAATATTCTGACAACGACGGGCGGTTGCGTGCGTGTCAATTCGCTCCAAGTGAATGGCACGGAAATCCTTACCGGCACAACCAACAACTCAAACTGTACCAGTACTAGCCAGTTGGCCAATCGAATTCAACAGAGGGTTGGTAGCAATGGTTTCTCGGCCTCCAGCACTGGCAGCGCCATCACCATCACTGCACCTGCCGGGACCGCCTTTAACTCTGCCACAGTCACCTCAATGACTTTCTCTCAAAACAGCGCGACCTGGTCTTCAGGTGCTTTTTCGGGCGGCACGGCCGTACCAGGTTCGAATGTGCTCACCGACATCGTTTCCACTAACAACAGCTACCCCTACCCAGGCACTACTGCCGCCGCTACGACCCGTACCGACTGCGTGGCCAGTAGCACTGGCGGCACCTGCACTTATGTGGAAGAAATGACCAATTACGCCAATTGGTGGGCCTACTACCACACCCGTATGCAGGCGATGAAAACTTCGGTGAGTCGATCGTTTCAGGAAATCGACAATCATTTCCGCGTCGGCTACAGCACGATCGGCTATCAAGGCGTTACCGACGGGAACGATTTTCGGCATATTGATACTTTTGAGTTGACGCATAAAAACAATTGGTTTAAGTCGCTTTTCAAGGGTGACCCGACCCACTGGACCCCTCTTCGCGGTGCTCTGTCGAAGGCTGGGCAATTTTACGCAGGAAAAATCTCGGGCCAGACGGATCCCATACAGTATTCCTGCCAACAGAATTTCACCATCCTGTCCACAGACGGTTACTGGAATACCAACGAAGAATCTTCTTCTTCCTCTCCCAAATACGGCCCCTACAGGGTGGATGGAACAACAACTGTCGGCAATCAGGACGGCGGTTCTACCCCGCGGCCGAAATTCGAAGGACCAACTGCCGCGAGCAATACCTTGGCTGACATCGCCATGTATTACAACACCACGGACTTGCGTAATGATGCATCATTTAGCAACTGCACAGGCGGGCCGCGTCCCGATTTCAGCACGGGCGATGTATGCGGAACCCCACTCGAATTCCCGACGCAGAACATGGTGACCTTTACCATGGGACTGGGCGCCAACGGGACCCTGGAGTACTCCTCCGATTACAAGACCCAGACTTCGGGCGACTTCTACGATCTGAAGAATGGCTTAAATAGTGTCAATTGGCCCAACCCGATTACCAACTCGGACGAAGAGCGGATTGACGACCTCTGGCACGCGGCTGTAGATGGCAACGGTACTTATTTCTCAGCCAAGAACCCCGATGAAATCATTACCGGGCTCAAGGAAGCACTCACATCCATTTCGGCCAAAATTGGAGCAGCAGCGGCGGCAGCAACTAGCACCTTGAACCCGGTCGCTGGCAACAACTTTGCCTACGTCGCCAGCTACACCACTACGAAGTGGCAGGGCAATCTCGAGGCGAGAACGATCGACACGGGGAGCGGGGTGGTTAGCGATACAGCAACCTGGTGTGTCGAAAACATTACGGGCGGCTCCTGCACAACCGGCACTGTGGTTGCCGACAACAGCTCAAGCAGCACAGTCTACTACTGCGTGACACCAGGCTCAAACGCGACCATTTGCACGGCGCCAGCGATCTTTAATAGCACCACCAATGAGTGCTCCGTTCAACTTCCGGTGGCCTGCACCGGAACGCTGCCAGGCATGGTGGCTGCCACCAGCGATACGCGGACGATCAAAACCGCCAATAGCTCGGGCACCGCCCTCATCGACTTTGACGCCGCGTATGCCTTGGCCAATCCCACGAACTTTTCGGCTGCGCATATCAATACGCTGAGCCAGTGGGGGTTGCTGACAAGTACGCAACAAACCGCCGCTAGCGCAAACCTGCTCAATTTCCTGCGTGGTCAAACCGGCTATGAAGATCGGGGCAGCAATACAGTAACCGACCGGTTGTATCGCTACCGCGAAGCGGCGCTGGGCGACCCTCTTGAATCACAACCATTTTTTATCAGCAAACCGGTATTCAGCTATGCTGACCCCGGATACACCGAATTCAAGACCGCCCAGGCCACTAGACCCGGTACGGTATACATGGGTGCCAACGATGGCATGATGCACGCCTTTGCTGCTGACACCGGCGTTGAGCGCTGGGCCTACGTGCCAAGCGTCGTTATTCCAAATATGTGGAAGCTTGCCGACAAAAACTACGCAACGTCCCACACCAACTTCGTCAACGGCAGCCCGACTATTTCGGACATCTGTACGGCCAATTGCACCGTCACCGCAAGCGCCGTCTGGAAAACCATATTGGTCGGCGGACTGAATGCCGGCGGACGAAGCTACTACGCGCTCGACATCACCGATCCGGTCAACCCGACGCTGTTGTGGGAAATCTCTTCGGCGACAACAGGTTTCTCGAACCTGGGCTATAGCTATGGGCAGCCGATCATCACTAAGAAATCTGGTGGTACTTGGGTGGTCGTGCTGACCTCGGGCTATAACAACACCAGCCCAGGCACCGGACGCGGCTCGCTGTACGTACTTAACGCCGCAACAGGTGCCAAGATCAGCGAATACGATACCGGAGTGGGCAGTACAACCACACCCAGCGGTCTGGCTAAAATCGCCGCATGGAACGATTTTGGCGGAACAGACAATACGGCGGGCTATATCTATGGTGGTGATCTGCTCGGAAATCTCTGGCGTTTTGATATCAATTCGGGAACTACGGATTTGCTCGCCACCCTCAGAGACTCGCTCGGCAATGCGCAGCCGGTAACCACGACGCCAACACTGGGGCAGATCAAGAACCAGCGTGTCGTTTTTGTCGGCACTGGCAAATATCTCGAAGTCGGCGATCTTACCGACACGTCTCAACAAACGGTTTACGCCATCAAGGACAACTACAGTACCTCGGGCACGCTGTTCAACGCCAGAACCTCGCTGGTAGCGCAAACCCTGACTGTCTCAGGCACCACCCGGAACGGGAGCAACAATGCAGTGGACTTCACCAGTGGTAATGGTTGGTACATCGATCTGGTCGACTCCGTCACGTCCACCTACGAGGGTGAGCGTGTCAATATCGACATGCAATTGGTTCAGGGCACACTTATTTTCGCCTCGATCATCCCCTCCAGCACCGTCTGTTCGCCGGGTGGTTCTGGCTGGCTGAATTTCGTCAACTACGAAACAGGAGGTTATGTCGGACCTTTGACCCTGGTGTCGACTCACTACAGCTCTCCGATCGTCGGTATCAACGTGCTGTACATCCTTGGGAAACCGATCATCGAGGTGGTTACCGCTACGAATCCGACACCCCAGATCGACCCGAACGTGCAGATCAAGGCCTCTGGATCGGCCTTCACGGGCAAACGCGTTATCTGGCGAGAGCTGCTGCCCGATTAACCCTTCGAGACTCTAGGCCCCAAGGCGTATCAATCATCGCTTGGGGCCGTGTTTCGGATTGCGTCGGAAAACGTCAATTGATCGTTAGCGGGGGTGACGGTATAATCGCGCCCTTGTTGCCGCTGTAGCTCAGTTGGTAGAGCAGCGCATTCGTAATGCGAAGGTCGGCAGTTCGACTCCGCCCAGCGGCACCAGTCATACCAAGCACTTGGCCCAACCCGTAAAAGTTGGGCCAAGTGCTTTCTGGCTATTGTGTCAACAGTAAGCGAATCGGTTGCTGGCCCAGCTCGGAGCTACGTACTTGGCGTTATTGGGGAGTCGTGAAGCTCGCCCGCTCGAAATCCGGACCATCCTCAAGCACGTGCAACAGTTTTACGCGTCTGGCAGCGTCCGTACAGATCTCAACGATGCGTCCGCTGCGATACCAGCCCTGCGGGATAACCAGCGATTGTTCGGC
>NZ_FLQY01000181.1 GCF_900089945.1 Candidatus Propionivibrio aalborgensis
CTGCTGGATCGCCTATGAACGGCACCTCGCGCCGGACGACCGGAAACGTTTCGCGCATCTGCAGCACCTGGCACGCACGACCGGCATCCCTCTGGTCGCCGCCGGTGATGTCCATATGCATGTGCGCGAGCGACGGCCATTGCAGGATACGCTCACGGCGCTGCGCTTGAATACCACGGTCGAGCAGGCCGGCTCCGCCTTGTTCCCGAATGGCGAGCGCCATCTGCGTCGCCGGGAGGCACTGGCCAGGCTCTATTCGCCCGCACTGCTGGCCGAGACGGTGCGTATCGCCGGACTCTGCCAGTTCTCGCTCGACGAACTGCGCTATGAGTATCCCGAGGAGGTTGTTCCCTTCGGCCAGACCCCGGCGGGCTATCTGCGTCGGGAGACGCAACGCGGCCTGCACAGTCGCTATCCGCAGGGCATTCCCGGCAAGGTGCAGCGGCAGGTTGACGATGAATTGCGACTGATCGGCGAACTGGGCTACGAGCCGTATTTTTTGACGGTATATGACATCGTCGCGCATGCGCGACGTCTCGGCATTCTTTGCCAGGGGCGCGGCTCGGCCGCCAATTCGGCGGTGTGCTATGCCTTGCGCATTACCGAGGTCGACCCGGCGCGCGCCAATCTCCTGTTTGGCCGTTTCATCTCCAGGGAGCGCAACGAGCCGCCCGACATCGATGTGGACTTCGAGCATCAGCGGCGCGAGGAAATCATCCAGTACATCTACACCAAGTATGGACGCGAGCGAGCGGCGCTAACGGCAACGGTGATTTGCTACCGTTCCCGTTCGGCGCTGCGCGATACCGGCCGCGCACTCGGGATCGACCGCGACAAGCTCGATGCGCTGACCTCATCTCTGGCCTGGTGGGACAAGCCCGAGCAATGGCAGGCGCGTTTCGCCGATGTCGGTCTCGATACGGCCGGTCCCACGGTGACGCTATGGATGCAACTGGCGCAGGAGATCAAGGGATTCCCGCGGCATCTGTCGCAACATGTCGGCGGCTTTGTCATCAGCCGCGGCCGGCTCGACCGGCTGGTGCCGATCGAAAATGCGGCGATGCCCGAGCGCAGCGTGATCCAGTGGGACAAAGACGACATCGATGTGCTCGGCCTGATGAAGGTCGATGTGCTGGCGCTGGGCATGCTGAGTGCGATCCGGCGAGCGTTGGCGTGGGTGGCATTGCAACGCAACGAAGCTTTTGCCCTGGAACATATTCCGCCGGAAGACCCGGCCGTATACCGCATGATTTCCGCCGCGGACACCATCGGCGTGTTCCAGATCGAATCGCGCGCGCAAATGTCGATGCTGCCGCGCTTGCGTCCGCAGACCTTTTACGATCTGGTCATCGAGGTGGCCATCGTCCGCCCCGGCCCGATCCAGGGCGACATGGTGCATCCCTATTTGCGCCGCAGGCAAGGCAAGGAGCCGGTCAGTTATCCGAGCGAGGCGGTGAAAGGCGTTCTCGAGCGCACGCTGGGCGTGCCGCTGTTTCAGGAACAGGCGATGCAGCTCTCGATGGTGGCTGCCGGGTTCACGCCCGGCGAAGCCGATCAGTTGCGTCGCGCCATGGCCGCCTGGAAGCGGCGCGGCGGCATCGGCCCGTTCCGCGACAAGCTGCTCCGGGGCATGGCCGAGCGGGGTTACAGCCAGGAATTCAGTGCCGCGCTGTATCGTCAGCTGGAGGGATTTGCCGATTACGGCTTCCCGGAATCGCATGCCGCGAGCTTTGCGCTGCTGGTCTATGTCTCGGCCTGGCTCAAGTGCCACTACCCGGCCGCTTTCCTCGCCGGCTTGCTGAATTCGCTGCCGATGGGCTTCTATTC
>NZ_FLQY01000182.1 GCF_900089945.1 Candidatus Propionivibrio aalborgensis
GGAGTAATTGACTTCCTTGCGGTCAAGCATCACGACGTCGAACTTGTCGTCGGCGCGGTAAACGGTTTCAGTCGGCGAGCCCGTCAGCAGATTCTTCATCTTCATTTTGACGACCGAGGCGTTGCGGCCGGATTTGCTGTAGTCAGCCTTGAGGACAACCATCGGGTCGTTGCCGACCATAAACACGTTGCCGGCGCGAAGTTCCTGTGCGGTTTTCATAGTGCGTTCCAAAAATGTCGTTGAAAAATTAGCCGGGCATTATAACTTGGAACGGCAGAAACGCACCAGACTACTGCACAAATCTTCCTGATTTATCAGATGATTGGCCCAGTTTTCTGCCAAATTTCGAAGGTCGGGAAGCGCATCCATCCACTGCTGCCACAACTCCGGGGTGATCCTGGGCGCGTGTCTCTCGCCGCTCAGGTCACCATTCCACGCGTTGTGAAGCACGCGAACCGCTTCAGCGGTCGCTTGTGAGGCGCCTGCAGTGTACTGATCGAGAAAGGCGCCGAGTTTGCTCAAATGCGTGCCCTCGTCTTGTGGGTAGATGTGCCATACCATCGGCTTCGCCGCCCACTGGGCGCGCACGAAAGAGTCCTCGCCGCGCACAAAACTGATGTCGCTCGCCCACAGCAGCCGATCGTAATCCTGCTGAGTGACAAAAGGCAGCACGCGCAATTCCAGCTTGCCACGGCGGATGGTATCGCCCGCCCGCATCGATTGACCGGCGAATTCCTCCAGCGCCGCCAGGGTTCGCGATTCGGATGCCAGACAACAGACCGGCTCCTCGCCTCGCGCCCAGACCGTGAGCAGATCCCCGATTGCCGAATTTTCGTAGGCAAAGAGCGAAACGACCAGGGCATCGGCCGGTGGCGGAGGAAGGCCCAGCGAAAACCAGAAGTCCTTTTGCTGTTCCACCGATGTGCAGAAGCCCTGCCTGCGTTCTTCCAGATCGTGTTCGCGCAGCAGTCCGCCCGTGCCCTCACCGTAACCGGGGAAGAAGAAATACTTCGTGAGCGGCAGGTTCGGATGCGGCGAGGGCAGGGTGTGGCAGCCCGATACCCAGGCTTCGGCACTCAGATATTCGAGATTGATCCATACCGGTGGCGCCCTGCATCCGGCCATTGCATCGACGAAGGGCTCGGGCAGATGGCAGCCAAAGGCCTCAATGACCACGTCGCCGGGAACACTTTCCGGGAACGTACTTGCCCAGCGGCGTACCTCAACCCCACCCACGTGCTGGATGGGTATTTGCGGATCAATTTCCGGGCAGATCCGCTGGAAGGCCTCCAGTTCGTTGACCCACAGGCGAACCCGGCAGTCGTGCTCGACAGTGAGCTGGCGCGAAAGGCGCCAGCAAACGCCAATATCGCCAAAATTGTCGATGACGTTGCAGAAGATGTCCCACTCGAGGGGTTTGGCAGGCTGGGTCATGGTGGGGCCGGGCGCGGACAGGAGAACGCGCGTGATAACATCAAAGGCGCCATCCTAACTGCTCTTGCCCATGGACGAAACTTTCGACGCCAATGCACTACTGGACACGCTGACCGAGTTTCCCGGTGTGTATCGCATGCTCGATGTCGACGGCAGGGTGCTCTATGTAGGCAAGGCGAAGAACCTGAAGAAACGCGTCGCGTCCTACTTTCGCGAGAACCATCCCAGTCCGCGCATTGCCTTGATGGTGGCGCAGATCGCCAGCGTCGAAACGACCGTTACCCGGTCCGAAGCCGAGGCCTTGCTGCTCGAAAACAATCTGATCAAAAGCCTCGCGCCTCGTTACAACATTCTTTTCCGGGACGACAAGTCGTATCCCTACATCGTCATCACCCGCGACCGCTATCCCCGCCTGGGCTTTTATCGCGGCAATACGGACCGGAAAGCCGACTACTTCGGGCCTTTTCCGTCAACGACTGCGGTGCGTGACAGCATCAATCTTCTGCAAAGGATGTTCCGCCTGCGCACCTGCGAGGATTCTGTATTCAGCAACCGTTCGCGGCCCTGCCTCCTCTACCAGATCAAGCGTTGTTCGGCGCCCTGCGTTGATTTCATCGCTCCTGCAATTTATGCGCAGGATGTTCAGCGGGCATCGATGTTCCTGCAAGGGCGACAACAGGAAGTCATCGGGCAACTTGGCGAAGCGATGCATCAGGCGGCGACCGAACTTGCTTTCGAGCGCGCGGCGGTCTATCGGGACCAGATCCAGTCCTTGCGTCAAATACAAGACAAACAGTACGTCGAAAGCAGCAAAGGCGAGGATGTCGATATCGTCGTTGTCGTCGAGGAAGCCGGTTTGCTTTGCGTGAATCTGGCCATGGTCCGCGGTGGCCGGCATCTGGGTGACAAGACGCAGTTCCCCAGCAACGTTGGCGACAGTTCGCCCGAAGAAGTGCTTTCCGCTTTCCTCAGTCAGCATTACCTGATACACCCGATTCCGATGCGCATCTATCTCAATCGCGCCTTGCCTGACAGTGAAACGGTCAATGCACTGGCTGAGCTGGCCGGCCACCCGGTTCCCGTACTGGAACCCAGGCTAACCCTGCACAAAGTCTGGGTGGAGATGGCCGAGCAGAACGCCAGATTGGCCATTCACGCTCGTCGCAACGTTCTTTCGCGACAGGCATCGCGTCTTGACGCCCTGTTCGAGTGTCTCGGAGTGGAGCCCGAGGATAGCGAAGCGAACAAACAGGCTCGTATCGAGTGTTTCGATATCAGCCACACACAGGGCGAAGCGACTGTCGCCTCCTGCGTGGTCTATCAGGGTGATGGCATGCGCAAATCGGATTATCGACGCTTCAATATTCAGGGCATCCAGCCTGGCGATGACTACGCCGCCATCCGGCAGGTGGTACTCCGGCGTTATGAAAAGGTCTCAAGCGGGGAAAGCGTGGCGCCTGCCCTGATTCTGATCGACGGCGGGAAAGGTCAGGTCAATGCCGCCTTGTCCGCGCTGGAAGAACTTGGACTCGCGCATTTGCCAATGCTGGGCGTTGCCAAAGGCGAAGGACGCAAACCGGGTCTTGAAAAACTGATTTTCGCGGACGGCCGCGAACCGCTACAATTGGCGGCAGAACATCCTGCGCTCAACCTGATTCAGGAAATTCGCGATGAGGCTCACCGCTTTGCCATTTCAGGTCATCGGGCGCGGCGTAGCCAGACCCGACGGACTTCACGACTTGAGGAGATCGCCGGTATCGGACCAAAACGACGCAAGGCGTTGATTTCTCATTTCGGCGGCTTGCAAGGCATCTCCAATGCGGGGATCGACCAACTGACAGCAGTTCCCGGCATCAGTCGGGAACTGGCCCGGACAATTTACACGGCTTTGCATTGATGCCCTTCAGCATTCCGATCCTTCTGACCTGGCTGCGAATCGTCCTGATACCCCTGATGATTGGCGTCTACTACGTTCCCGAAACATGGATCGTCGAGGTGGGTCGCAATCTAGCCGCAACGCTGATTTTCGTTCTCGCAGGCGTAACCGACTGGCTCGATGGTTACCTGGCGCGCCGCTGGAACGAAACATCGGCGTTCGGTGCCTTTCTCGATCCGGTCGCTGACAAACTGGTCGTTGCCGCAGCGCTGATCATGCTCGTTCAGCTTGGCAGGCTGGATGCCGTACTGGCCGCAATCATCATCGGGCGCGAGATCACCATTTCCGCCCTGCGTGAATGGATGGCACAGATGGGCGCGCACAAGAGCGTAGCCGTATCGGCGATCGGCAAGGTCAAGACAACCGCTCAAATCGTCTCCATATCAATGTTGCTTTATCACGATCCAATCGGAAACTTCGACGTACAAGGCATGGGCACCTGGCTCATCTACGTTGCTGCTGTTCTGACACTCTGGTCGATGGGCTATTACATGAGAATGGCGTGGTCGCATCTCGACGACATGGACAAAAAGGCCTGAACCGGGCTGCGGAAGGCAGCAAAGACGCGCTTGACGCCCCATTGAGGCTGAATCACCGAAAGGCCTTAATCGTTGACAGGTCTTGCCAAGCCTTTATAATGCGCACTCGCTTCACGCGGGAGTAGCTCAGTTGGTAGAGCGATACCTTGCCAAGGTATAGGTCGAGAGTTCGAGACTCTTCTCCCGCTCCAGATTTCAACAAGAACAAGCTTGGTTTCATCGTCAAAAGCATGACCTATCGTGAGGTAGGCGCGGCGCGATAGCAAAGCGGTTATGCACCGGATTGCAAATCCGTGTAGGTCGGTTCGACTCCGGCTCGCGCCTCCAGAATTTGTTTCACGCGGGAGTAGCTCAGTTGGTAGAGCGATACCTTGCCAAGGTATAGGTCGAGAGTTCGAGACTCTTCTCCCGCTCCAAATCATAAGGGAAAGTGCAGACCGCACTTTCCCTTTTTCTT
>NZ_FLQY01000183.1 GCF_900089945.1 Candidatus Propionivibrio aalborgensis
AAGATCGAACAGCGCGAAGTTTCCTCCCGCTGATTCTCAATTGTAGTACGTGTTTCTTTGGCGTACGTGAAGCCAGAACGTACATTCGCCGCTCGACCGGATTGTTTTACGGTAGCTCAGGATAACCATGTATCAGGCCGATTCAAACATCCGCAAGCGCTTACTGGTCGCACGACTGCCGGTTATGCCACAGATCCTCCTCAAGCTGATCGAACACTGTCAGACCGAGGAGATCAGGATATTAGCCCTGGCAGAACTCATTGCTCAAGACCCTGGGATGTGCAGCAAGACTATTGGCATGGCCAACGTCTCCACTTACCCGCGCAATGGTCGAAAGATCGGGCTTGAGCACTCATTAACTGCCTTGGGAATCGACTCGATCAAGAACATGGTGATCAGTGAGTCGGTTTTCCAGGTCTTCAACAGCTCTTTCTTCTCGAACAGCGCCGATCTCCGCTTTTTCTGGCAGCACTCCTTGGAGACGGCAATAGTTGCGCGGGCAATTGCCGAGAAGATGCGCTATCCGCATCTAGAGGAAGCTTACCTCGCTGGCCTGCTTCATGATGTGGGTCGTTTGGCGCTGGTTACTACTGCGCCCAGTGAATACGCCTCGAACTTCCTCGCCAAGGATGACGAAATGCTCTGCGCGGTCGAGCAAAGGACGCTGAATACGTCGCATCCAGAAGCGGGGTCATGGCTGATCGAAAGCTGGAATCTTGACTCTTTTATGGCGGATAGCGTGCTTTACCACCACGACTCAATGGCTCGCCTGGAATCGGCACATCCGCTAGTCCGAATCGTTCGCCTGGCGCATCAACTCAGCAGCACCGGGGATGATCGGAGCGTCAAGGATGCAGGATTGCTATGCGGGGTCAATGTCGCTGATCTGGAACAGATATCCGTAGACGCCAAGTCGAAGGTCAGGCAATCTGCCGACGCCCTGGGTATCGATGTGGCTGGAGTCAAGGACTTGTCGGAACTTTCGGCGCGCGATCCGGATATGCCGGCCAAGGATCCGGTCAATCAGCAGTTGTCCGACGAAGTGCGCAACCTTATGCTGGCCTCCGAAGCTGGCCGATCATTCTCTCGTCCGCTGGGAGAGGCAGGATTGCTTGAATCAGTGAGCAGATCGGCGCGCATGCTGTTTGACTTTGAAGACTCCATCATGCTTCTGACGAGCGGCACGGGAAAAGCGCTCGTTGGCGTTCCGGTAGGCGAGCACAAACAGCGCCTGACAGAATTTTCAGTAGCGCTCGCCGGTGGCGGACTGCTTGCCGAGGTCGTATTGCAGCGCAGGCTCGCCTTTGTCGGACATGAAGGAAATCCGCTTGGCATCGCCGAGGAGCAATTGCGGCGTGTTCTTGGTAGCGAATGTCTCGTCTGTTTGCCGCTGCTTTCAGGGCAGCGCTGCTTGGGAGTAATGGTTGGCGGAGTAGCGGCCTGGCAGGTCAACAGTTTGCAACGCCGCGAACGATTCCTTAGATCTTTTGGCGAACAAGCGGCGACAGCGCTCGAGACAGCCTTGGGCGAGCGCGGTGAAGCCTCGCGACGGGCGGCCAGTGTCGCGGAGGAATACAGGGAGACTTCGCGTCGGGTTGCTCACGAAGTCAACAACCCACTCTCGATCATCAAGAACTATCTCAGCATTCTCAGCGGCAAGCTGGAAAAGCAGGAGCCCGTTGTCAGCGAAATGTCGATACTCAATGAAGAACTGGATCGCGTCGGCCACATCATGAAGAGTCTTGCCGATTTGAAACCTACGTTGCGCGATGGGGGCGCCGAGGTTAATCGCGTTGTGCGCGACATCGTCCGCCTGTTCCGTGATACGGAGTTCGTGCCCGCCTCGGTGCAGATCGTCGCGCACACTCAGGATTTGCCAGCCGAGGTTGAAGGCAGTGCCGACACGATCAAGCAAGTATTGGTAAATCTAGTCAAGAATGCCATTGAGGCAATGCCAACCGGAGGCGAGATCCAGATCGCGAACGGTGGTCATGTCAATCGGGACGGACGCCTGTACATTGAAATCAGCGTAAGAGACAGTGGTCCAGGAATACCACAGGAGATACTGGAAAAACTGTTTTCGCCGGTTCTAAGCACAAAAGGTGCTGGACATCAAGGGCTTGGCTTGAGTATTGTACACAATCTAATCAAAAAAATTCAGGGCTTGATCACGTGTCGCAGCGGCAGCAGCGGAACAATATTCGAAATACTGCTTCCGGTCCGCAGGCGTACTTACCAGGGAGTGCCTGGCAGATAATAGGTTTGAGGCAACAATGGACGGGATGTTTACCGACGATTCTTCAGCCATAGAAATAACGACGGGCGGAAATGCTGCTCCTCGCTATCTCACGACTGAGAATTCTCCCCGTTTATTGCTGGTGGATGACGAGCCGAGGCTTTTAAGCAGCCTTTGCGCATTGCTCAAAGACCGTGGCTACCAGATGCTTACAGCCGCTTGTGGTGCCGAAACCATCGAGCTCCTGAACAAATTGCAGTTTGACCTGGTTCTTCTCGATTTGCGCCTGCCCGACATCGGTGGCCATGAAATCATGGATTTCATCAATGCCAAGGGGATCGACACCAAGGTGATTGTACTCAGTGGCGATACCGGAATCGAAGCGGCGATTGGCGCTTTGAAACGTGGCGCCTATGACTATCTGCGCAAGCCTTACACACGCGAAGAGTTGCTCAAAACGATCGACAACGCGCTGCAGCAACGGCGACTTGAGAGCGAGAATCGCAGCATTGCCTCGCGACTTGAGAGCTCGGAAAAGCTCTACCGCTACCTCGTCGATAGCTCGCCCGATATCATTTATACGCTTGACCAGGAGGGGCGATTCACATTCGTCAATGATCGCGTGCAGCAGTTGCTCGGTTATGGCCCGAAGGATTTGGTCGGCAGGCACTATTCGGTTTTGGTCCACGATGAGGATATCGAACGTGCTCGATATGTATTCAATGAACGTCGCGTAGGCGAGCGTGCTTCGCGGAACGTAGAGTTGCGCCTGAAAAGTCTTACCGGTAGCGACCAGGAACGCACTTTCGACAATACATTGATGACCATCTCGTTCAACTCGATGGGAATGTATTCATTGGGCAAAGAGGTGGTTGATCGCAAGTTCTTTGGAACCTATGGGGTTGCGCGAGACATTTCTGATCGCAAACGGGCTGAAGAGCTGATCTCTTATCAGGCTTATCACGACATCCTGACCGATCTGCCGAACCGCATTCTCTTCAAGGATCGACTCGGCCTAGCCGTGATTCAAGCTAGGCGCAACACCTCCGAGCTGGCGGTCATGTTTGTCGACCTTGATCGCTTCAAGCTCGTCAACGATACCCTGGGCCACGTCAAGGGTGACGAATTGCTGCAGCAGGTTGCGGAACGCCTGAGAAACTGCCTGCGACGGGGCGACACGCTGGCGCGTATCGGCGGTGACGAGTTCACTGTAGTCTTGCCGGAATTACGGGACAGGCAGGATGCCGAGATCATTGCCGACAAATTTCTCGATAGTTTGCGCCAGCCCTTCACACTGGATAGTAAGGAAGTTCATATCTCGGCGAGCATCGGTATCGCCGTCTATCCGTCCGACGGTGAATCGATTGACGAATTGTTACGTCACGCCGATGTCGCCATGTATAACGTGAAGGCACAGGGCAAGAATGCCCATTCATTTTATGAGTCTTCGATGCTCGACGCATCGTATCAAAAAGTTGCGTTGGAACAGAGTCTGCGCCGGGCGCTTGAGCAGGGTGAACTGGAAATGTACTACCAGCCCCAAGTGGATGTCTTAACCGGGGAAATCGTTGGTGCCGAAGGCCTGATGCGCTGGAATCACCCCGAGCGCGGCTTGCTGACTGCTGGTGAGTTTCTACCGTTTGCCGAAGAAAATGGTTTGATGGTTCCGATCAGTGACTGGATGCTGGGAGCACTTTGTCGCGACCTGCTTCAATGGAATGCTGCAGGAGGAGAGTCAATTCAGCTGTCGCTGAACATTTCGCCGCACTATCTTGAACACGGCGGTTTTTACGACAAGATTTGCGGGACACTCACCCGATTTGGTGTTTCGCCATCGCAGATCGAGATCGAGATTACCGAGAACGTTTGCATTCGCAATCCACAGTACGCTATCGAGCAACTCAACAAACTATGCCAGCTTGGTGTCAGCATTGCCATTGATGACTTCGGCACAGGCTATTCGTCACTATCGTATTTGCATCGCTTCCCGGTACACACGGTCAAGATCGACCAATCCTTTGTCAAGGAAATCCAGCGCGAGAACGGACACTTTCCGGTTATTCTGGCAATTATTTCGATTGCCAGCGGCCTGGGACTCAAACTTGTCGCGGAAGGGGTCGAAACAAAAGTTCAGGCGCACTACCTTGAGAAGTCAGGCTGCAAGACAATGCAGGGATTTCTCTACTACAAGCCGCTTTCCCACACACAGTTCCTTGAACTGCTGCGGGAAAAGCGCGCGATCAGTGCCTGACAGACTGCTCAACTTTCGATCAGTTTTCAAGCAAGATACGCAGCATACGGCGTAGCGGCTCGGCGGCCCCCCACAGCAACTGGTCGCCAACAGTGAAAGCGCCCAGATATTCCGTACCCATGGCAAGCTTGTGCAAACGGCCAACCGGCACGGTGAGCGTTCCGGTAACAGCTGCCGGCGTCAACTCACGCTCGCTGGCCTCGCGTTCGTTGGGCACCACCTTCACCCACTGATTGCCATTGGCGATAATCCCGATAACCTCATCAAGCGGAATATCCTTCCTGAGCTTGATGGTTAGACCTTGCGAATGGCACCGCATGGCGCCGATGCGCACGCACAGACCGTCAATCGGAATACTGCCGGGCGTGCGAAACGCGGGGCGACCGAGAATCTTGTTACTTTCGGCACCGCCCTTCCATTCCTCCTTCGACTGCCCCTGTTCGACGGGTGCGTCGATCCACGGAATCAGGCTACCCGCGAGTGCCGTATTGCGAAAGTTGCTGGTAGGAAAACTCGCAGCACGCATCGTCTCGGCAACTTTACGGTCGATGTCGAGGATGGCCGAGGCAGGATCGGCAAGATCGGATTTGATGGCATCATGAATCGAACCCATTTGCGCAAGCAGCTCGCGCATGTTTTGCGCACCCGCACCGGAAGCTGCCTGGTAGGTCATCGCACTGATCCATTCAACCAGGTCATTCTTGAACAGTCCGCCGAGACCCATCAGCATCAGCGACACCGTGCAGTTTCCGCCAATCCAGTTTCTTCCGCCCGCAGCCAGGGCAGAGTGAATGACGTCGAGGTTGACTGGGTCAAGAATGATTACGGCATCCTTCTCCATGCGCAAAGTGGAGGCCGCGTCGATCCAGTGGCCGTTCCAGCCTGCGGCACGCAGCCTGGGAAACACCGCCTTGGTGTACTCTCCACCCTGACAGGTGATGATGATATCCGTCTGTTTGAGCGCGTCAATCGACATGGCGTCCTGCAACACGGCGCCATCGCCTCCACCGGGGGAAGGGGCCTTGCCGCCAACCGCCGAAGTCGAGAAATATACTGGCTCGATGTGATCGAAATCACGCTCTTCCGCCATGCGTTGCAGGAGCACCGAACCGACCATGCCCCGCCAGCCAACTAGGCCAAGCTTCTTCATTTCCCTTGCCTCAAATAAACATCAGACCGATTGATCCACCAAAATCACAATGCCGCCAGAACTGCCTTGCCCATTTCACGGGTACCTACTTTCTTCGTACCCGTCTCGTAAATGTCACCGGTACGATACCCGAGCGCCAGCACCTTCTTGACTGCGCCTTCGACTCGCTGCGCAACATCTTCCATCGAAAAGGTATAGCGCAACATCATCGCCACCGACAATATCGTCGCCAGCGGATTGGCCACGCCCATGCCGGCAATGTCCGGTGCCGAGCCGTGACAAGGCTCGTACAAACCCTTGTTGTTCTCGTCGAGCGAGGCCGATGGGAGCATGCCGATTGACCCGGTGAGCATCGATGCCTCGTCCGACAGAATGTCGCCAAACATATTGCCGGTGACCATCACGTCGAACTGCTTGGGTGCCTTCACCAGTTGCATCGCCGCGTTGTCCACCAACAGATGTGATAGCTCGACATCCGGATACTCGGGCGCCAGCTCGTTCATCACATCGCGCCAGAGTTGTGTCGTTTCCAGAACATTCATCTTGTCTACCGAGCACACCTTCCTGTTGCGCTTGCGCGCGGCTTCGAACGCGACCTGTCCAATGCGCCGAATCTCGCTCTCCGTGTAATGCATGGTATTGAAGCCGAAGCGCTGATTTTTGCCGTCCACTTCGCGCATCTCGATACCGCGTGGTTGACCGAAGTAAATATCTCCGGTCAGTTCACGGATGATCAGAATGTCGAGACCAGCAACCACTTCGGGTTTGAGTGTAGATGCATTGGCAAGTTCCGGATAGAGAATGGCCGGGCGCAAATTCGCAAACAGACCGAGCTGTTTGCGAATGCCGAGAAGGCCACGCTCCGGACGTTGCTCGCGCGGCAGCGTGTCCCATTTCAGGCCGCCGACAGCGCCAAGCAGGACGGCATCCGCAGCCTGCGCCAGCTTCTGGGTCGCTTCCGGATACGGGTTGCCCGTTGCGTCGACGGCGCACCCCCCAAGCTGAGCCTCCTCGATCTCAAACTTCAAGTCGAGCGCTTCCAGCACGTTCAGAGCCTCGGCCATTATTTCTGGTCCTATGCCATCACCGGGCAAAACACAAATTTTCATTACTTTATTCCCCATGCTTGTGTACCAATTTTTCGACCAGAATATGCTCACAAACTTTGAATACAAGATACATGGCCAGTCCCAAGAACCCCGAGGCGATTAACTCGAAAAACTGTCGCAGGGCGCCATCAAGCAGAGCCATGGCACCGTGCTGAAGCACCAGTTCGACATTGGCACGAATCAGATAGAGCAGGCTGAGCGATGTGAGCCCGAAGCCAACAAAGGCCAGCCCCATGACCAGGAAAGTAGCTACGAAATGAGAACTGAGGAAAACGATTATTTTAGGCAGCAATCGTTTTGCCGCTTTACACACCACCTGCTCCCGCTTCGAACAACCAGGGTTGCTCAATGCGACGCTTGTCCTCAAACGCACGAATTTTCTCGGCGTGATGCAGCGTCAGTCCAATGTCGTCCCAGCCGTTGAGCAGACACTCTTTGCGAAACGCGTCCACCGCAAATGAAAGCTCTCTGCCATCCGGACAAACGACAACTTGCCGCGTTAGATCAATTGACAGTGTGTAGCCCGGCGTGGCCATAACCTCGGCAAAAAGTGCTTCAATTTCAGCCGCCGGCAGAACGATCGGCAGAATGCCATTCTTGAAGCAATTGTTGAAGAAAATGTCTGCAAAGCTCTCGGCGATAATCACCCGAAAACCGAAATCGAGCAAAGCCCACGGGGCATGTTCGCGCGAGCTGCCGCAGCCGAAGTTCTTGCGCGTCAGCAGAATTTGCGCACCCTGGTAGCGCGGCAAGTTGAGCACAAAATCCGGATTCAACGGACGATCCGTGCAGTCTTCCCCAGGCTGGCCGACATCGGTGTAACGCAGTTCGTCAAACAGGTTCGGGCCAAAGCCCGAGCGCTTGATTGACTTCAGAAACTGTTTCGGAATGATTGCATCGGTGTCAACGTTGGCGCGATCCAGCGGTGCAACCAGCCCTTCCAGGTGATCAAACTTGTCCATGGTTTTCCTTGTGATCCACCTTACTTGGCGGCCTTTTCGATGGCCTGGCCGCCCTTTTCAATATCCTTGCCCACGCCCTGAACGGTATTGCATGCAGAAACCGACATTGCCGAAATGATGGCAACAAAAATGAAAGCGAGAATCTTCATGATCAGTCTCCCTAAAGTAAGTCACGAACATCGGCAAAATGCCCTGCAATCGCTGCAGCGGCTGCCATTACCGGGCTAACGAGATGTGTTCGTCCACCCGCACCCTGTCTGCCCTCGAAATTGCGATTCGAAGTCGAGGCGCAACGCTCTCCCGGTTCCAGCCGGTCGGCATTCATCGCCAGACACATCGAACACCCCGCCTCTCGCCACTCGAAGCCGGCGGCCACAAAAATCTTGTCCAGTCCCTCAAGCTCTGCCTGCTGCTTGACCAGACCGGAACCAGGAACAGCCAGCGCCAACTTAACGCTGTCAGACACTTTGCGCCCCTTGAGGACACTGGCTGCTGCACGCAGATCCTCAATGCGCGAGTTGGTACACGAGCCAATAAAGACCTTGTCGATGGCAATCTCTTTGATCGGCGTATTCGCCTTCAGCCCCATGTAATGCAGGGCTCGCTCCATCCCCTCACGGCGCGCCGGGTCCTTTTCGCTGACTGGATCGGGAACACTGTCCCCGATTGAAACCACCATTTCGGGCGATGTTCCCCAGGTGACCTGCGGTTGAATGTCTTCAGCACGCATGTCGAGAACGCAATCGAATTCGGCGCCTTCGTCGCTGTGAAGCGTGCGCCAATAGGTAACCGCAGCGTCCCACTGCTCTGCCTTCGGCGCATATGGACGACCTTTCAGGTAATCGATTGTCAGCTCATCGACGGCGATAAAGCCCATCCGCGCGCCAGCCTCGATGGTCATGTTACACAGCGTCATACGCGCTTCCATCGACAGGCCGCGTATCGTACTGCCACCAAACTCGACAGCATATCCCGTACCGCCCGCCGTGCCGATGCGACCGATGATGGCCAGGGCGATATCCTTGGCGGTCACACCCTTGCCGAGCCGCCCATCAACACGAAACAACATGGTCTTCGACTTCTTCTGCAACAGACACTGCGTGGCCAAAACGTGTTCGACTTCGGACGTTCCGATACCCAGCGCCATGCATCCAAATGCGCCGTGGGTACTGGTGTGGGAGTCGCCGCAAACGACGGTCATGCCGGGTAACGTTACGCCATTTTCCGGGCCGACCACATGAACAACGCCCTGACGCAAATCCTTGAATGGAAAGTAGGCCAAGGCACCGACTTCGCGAATATTGGCGTCAAGCGTTTCCACCTGCAAACGCGAAACCGGATCCTCGATACCGCGTTCCCAATGGTTGGTCGGCGTATTGTGGTCAGCAGTGGCAACAATGGAGGAAATGCGCCAAGGCTTGCGACCGGCGAGTTTCAGCCCCTCGAAAGCTTGCGGACTGGTCACCTCATGCACCAGGTGGCGATCGATATAAATCAGCGCCGTCCCGTCGGATTCCTCATGCACTACATGACTCTGCCAAAGTTTGTCGTATAAATTCTGCAGCATCGGTCTGTTATCCTGGAAGTCGGGTCCCAAACGGCCCGATTGAACGCTGGATTATCTCATGGCTCGACCTTACTGTCAGCTCGCAAGGCCTTGAATGGCTAGAAGCCACAGCCTGCCAAGGAGTGATCCAAAAGATGGACGGCGCGGCCCGGCAATGATTCTGCGCCACAATCAGAGACCATCAGAGGCTTTCGGGGAGCGCCTCGCCCGCGAAAGTCAGGTGCATGAGTCAGCGTTGGCGCATTCTCGCTGTCCAGCTTGACCAACTGCGGAATTCTTACAACAATCGGGCTAACAATAAATAGGTTCGCGAAACATGATCGACACAATTATCAGCGACTTCGAGTTGCCGTCCACTGGTGACCAACCCTTCAGGCTTTCTGACTGCCGAAGCGGGATGATCGTCATTTATTTTTACCCCAAGGACAGCACACCGGGTTGCACCACTGAGGCTCAGCAGTTTCGGGATCTCTACCCTGGTTTTGTGAAAGCTGGATGCGAAGTGCTTGGCGTTTCGCGGGACAGCATCCGGTCGCACCAGAATTTCAAAACCAAACAGAACCTACCCTTTGAGCTGCTCTCCGATGTCGACGAACGGTTGTGCACGCAATTCTCCGTGATCAAGATGAAAACGATGTACGGAAAACAGGTTCGTGGAATCGAGCGCAGCACGTTCGTCATCGATGGCAAGCGAACGCTTCGGCGGGAGTGGCGCGGCGTCAAGGCGGAAGGCCACGCGCAGGAGGTGCTGGATTTCATTAGAACGCTTTGATCAGCCGGAATGCCCCCACCCCGTATTCACCGGAGAAAGCCCGTCCATGGCTATTAGAACTGCCGCCCGCGCAAAAACAAAGAAAGCCTCACCGCTGACCAAGCTCTTCGTTCTTGACACCAATGTGCTGTTGCATGACCCGACGAGCGTCTATCGATTTGAAGAGCACGATGTCTTTCTGCCGATCATGACGTTGGAAGAACTTGATAACAACAAGAAGGGCCTGTCCGAAGTCTCGCGCAATGCAAGGCAGGTCACTCGTACGCTGGACGAAATCGTCAGCAGCCACTCCCAGGGGATCGAGATCGGCATCGCACTCGCCGGCCCTTCGCACAAGTTAGCTAGCGGGCGTCTCTTCCTTCAGACTGAAGCCATCGCCAACGATTTGCCTATCGGTTTGCCCACGGCCAAAGCCGACAACCAGATTCTGGCTGTCGTTATCCACCTGCAACGTGCGAACCCGGAGCGCGAAGTCATTCTGGTATCGAAAGATATCAACATGCGCATCAAAGCTTGCGCGCTTGGTTTGGAGGCCCAGGATTATTTCAATGACAAGGTGCTGGAAGACACCGACCTGCTATATACCGGCGTCCTTGAATTGCCCGCCAACTTCTGGGACAAGCACAGCCAAGACATGGAATCCTGGAAACGCGACGGCTTTACGCTCTATCGCGTAAACGGGCCGCTCTGCCCGCAACTTCTGGTCAATGAGTTCATCTATCAGGAAGGCGAGCAGGCTCTGTATGCCATCGTCCGTGAAGTATCCGGCAAGATGGCGCAATTCGAGACGCTGGTCGATTTTACGCACCCGAAAAACAGTATCTGGGGGATCACTGCCCGTAACCGAGAACAGAACTTCGCTCTCAATCTGCTGATGGACCCTGAGGTTGACTTTGTCAGTCTGCTTGGCCAGGCCGGTACCGGGAAAACCCTATTGACCCTTGCCGCCGCACTGACGCAAGTCCTGGAAGACAAGCTCTACTCAGAAATCATCATGACCCGTGTAACGGTCCCGGTTGGCGAAGATATCGGTTTTCTGCCGGGCACGGAAGAAGAGAAAATGGGGCCGTGGATGGGCGCACTTGAAGACAACCTTGAGGTACTCAACAAGACGGATGAGGAGGCCGGCGAATGGGGGCGCGCGGCGACTCACGACCTGATTCGCAACCGGATCAAGGTGAAGTCGCTAAACTTCATGCGCGGACGTACCTTCCTGAACAAGTTCCTGATCATCGACGAAGCGCAGAACCTGACACCAAAGCAGATGAAAACCCTGATCACGCGCGCCGGGCCGGGAACCAAAGTCGTCTGCATGGGAAACATCGCACAAATCGACACTCCCTACCTGACCGAGGGCAGTTCTGGCCTGACCTATGTCGTGGATCGCTTCAAAGGCTGGAAGCATTCCGGGCATGTCACCCTTCAGCGCGGAGAGCGCTCCCGCCTCGCCGACTACGCCGGCGAAGTGTTATAATTTTTTCGCCATACCGAGCCGTGTCACGGGACACGGCTCGGTCGTTTTTGCCAACAGGTTCTTGTGTGTTTAGTGCACTGCATGGATCCAACGCCTTCCGGAGAAACGATTGAAACGACGAGACTTCCTCGCAACTTCGGCGATTCTCTCGCTGCTGGCTGCCTCGCCGGCAGGTGCAGCAAAAAAGGCAGCGGCAAAAAAGCCGGCTGCAAAATCCACGTCAAGGTCGGCAAAAGGGAAACCGGCAGCGGCAACCTCTGCCGAACACGCGGCGCCGCAAACTGAAACGCACAACGTCATCAGCCTGCCCGAGGAGCCAGCGGCACAATGGCGAACCTATGACATCCTTTCGACGATTGCCCTCAAACAGGTCAACGGCAAGGCACGCCTCTGGCTCCCGCTAGCTCAGTACAAAGACACCCCGTGGGAGCGATCTCTGGGTCACAACTGGCAGGGGAATTTTGAGAATGCCGGCATCTATCGTGATCCGGTGGCAGAAATGGAAGTCTTCTATGCCGACTGGACGGAGGGCATTGCCAATCCGCAACTGCAATTGACCAGCCAGGTTGCAACGCAGGATCGCCATTTCGACATTACCCGCCGAGGCGCTGTGGCGGAACGCACGGAAGTCCTTCGGCGCTGCCTGCAGTCGACAAAACTCGTACCCAACGACGGCATTGTCCGGACTACGGCCGAACGCGCCATCGGCCGCATCAAGGACCCGGTTGCCCGGGGTAAGGCCATCTATGATTGGGTCGTGGAAAATGCCACGTACGACCCACAGATGAAGAGCGTCGGGAACAGCAACATCGGAAGCATGCTTGAGAGCAACAACCTGAGTGGCCGAAGTGCTGACATCGCCCTGCTCTTCGTCGGTCTGTGCCGATCCATCGGGATTCCGGCGCGCCCGGTATTCGGCCTGCGAACAGACAGCTCGCGACTATTCGGCAGCCTCGGTGCCGGCGGCAACCTGAGCACCGATCAACACTGCCGAGCCGAATTCTACACGCCGGGTTATGGCTGGATTCCAGTCGAACCCTCCGACGTACGCAAAGCCATTCTTGATGAACGGCTGAGTAACGGCGACCCAAAACTGACCGTGTTGAAGAAGTTGCTTTTCGGTTTCTGGGAAATGAACTGGATCAGTTTCAATGTCGCCCAGGATGTGAGCTTGCGTGGATCAATCGGGCAATCACTGCCATTCCTGGTTTACCCTGTCGTGGAAACAGTGGACGGTCGATTCGACAGCCTGGACACCAATCGTGTTGGCTTTCAGGTCAGCGCCAACCGAATTGAATAGAAACCCTGTAAGTGGAGTGAGCATAGCAGGTGTGGGCCGGACACAAACTGCACGTTCGCTTTTGGCGGAACCGTGGTCTACGGCGCAATCCAGGACTGCGGCATTGCTATCCGGCGCAGTCCTCACGCCTTCGGAAAGCGGCAGACTTTCCAAGCCTTCGGAGACTTCATGACGGGTGATATCCTGCTGGTTCTTGGCTTGCTCCTGGCCACGATACTGCTATTCGCCAGCGACCGGCTGCGAATGGATATCGTCGCCATACTGGTGCTTCTGGCCTTGATGATGAGCGGACTACTCGCGCCAAAGGAAGCTCTCGCCGGATTTGGTGATCCACTGGTGGTATTGATCGCCGGATTGTTTGTCATCGGTGAGGGT
>NZ_FLQY01000184.1 GCF_900089945.1 Candidatus Propionivibrio aalborgensis
AAGTATTTACGGAGCAGTTACACTCGCGTCATAACGCTGTTGCACTTCAGACTTGAATCCGCCCAAGATAATAAGCAAGCACTTTGTCGAGATAGCTGTGGGGTGGCGGTACAGCGAGTCCAGGGGTTGCCAACAAGGCTGTTGTGTTGCAATTGGAAAAGCTTTGTTCAGTAGCCAGATAATCAAGAAATACCGGCAGGGTTTTGATCGCCCGCCGGGTTTCGGCGGGCATGAAGAAGCTGACGCCAGTGAGCAAGGCCCGAAACACGCTGGTTGGCAGGTTGATGACCGGTGGAAGAGCGCGGCCCGCGGCGACAAAAGCCTGCCGCACTGTTTCACGCAGCGGCACCAGAGGCAGCGCCAAGTCCGGTCCCGAACAGGAGTGCAGTATTCGGCCGATTGTGATATCGGTCCCGCTCGACCAGGCAATGATCTTGGCCACGTAGTCTGCCGGCACGATATCGAGCCGCGCAACGCCAAAACCTGGGGCCAGTCCCAGTGTGCGTCGTCCGGAAAGAAACTCGCACAGGTGATAAAACACCTGGAAATGAATGATTCGTCCGCTGATCGTATCGCCGACGACCATGCTCGGTCGGTGAACGGTCAGGGCCATACCATGCTCTAGCTCGGCGCGTATCACGTCTTCGGCTTCCGCCTTGGCTTGCTCGTAGGTGTTGTGGAAGCCGCGCGGCGTCAGAATCCATTCCTCCGGAACAGCGCCGTGGGTTCGACCGCCAACACCCACGGTGCTGACGAATTCGACTTTCTCCAAGCGGGGACTGTCATGCGCCAGGGCGATTATGTTTTGTGCCGAATCGACCGAAGAATGTCGTGCCTGTTCGATCGGCAGATTCATCCGCACATTGCCCGCCGAATGAACGATGTGGGTGCACTCGGCGCAAAGCGCCTGATAGTCGGCTTCATCCAGACCTAATCGCGGCAGGGTGACGTCACCGCGCAAGGCCTTGACACGGCTTCGGGTCGGGATGTCATCGGCGTGTGTCTGCCAGAAGCTGAAGAGTGCTTCCAGTCGTAGCGCCAGATCTTCGGACGATTTGGCGCGCAACAGCAAACGGACGCGAGTTTCCTTACCCTGCGTATCCTGCAACAGGATGGGTATCAGTGCGCTGCCGATCGCGCCGGTGGCGCCGGTGACAAAGTAGGTCTTCATAGGCTGAGAAATAGCACGAGGCCATCCTTGCTTTGGGTTTCAAAGGGAGCGCCGGCAGCGTTGTCAATATGCCTGTTGAGTTCATCGAGGGCGGGTGCGAAGTTCTGCTCGATGTTGCGCCTGCGCATTTTTAGGTTGGCTGTCAGTTCTCCGCCAGCCAGCGTAAACATCCGCGTGGTCAATGCCAAGCCTGCCGGACGCAAGTAGGACGGCAGCGGAGCCAGGGCTATTGCGGCGTCTTCCCGCAAGCGCTGGCAAAACTCGTACACCGCATCCTGCCAAGTCGCTTTGCTCATCACCAGCAGCGCCGTGGGCAAAGCGCGCCCGGCCCCGAATACTGCGGCGAATTCGACCCGCTCAAGCTGGCGCAGCAGACTTTCGATGTTCGACGGCGCGACCCGACGGCCCGTCGACGTTTTGAAAATCTCGGACTTGCGACCGATCAACGTGATAAATCCCTCGTCATCGATGCTCGCAAAATCACCGCTGGCCAGAAAGCCGTCGCTGTCAACGCGCGCTTCGGCCGTTTCGTCACCGAGGTAACCGCTAAATACTCCTGGGCCGCGAACGAGCAATTCTCCGTCCTCGGCCAGCCGGACTTCACAGCCCGGCAGCGGCTTGCCGACGGAGCCGAAACGAAAATCATCCGGCCGGTTCAAGGCCACCGGGATGATGTTCTCACTGAGTCCGTAGGCTTCGAGTACCGGCAGGCCCATACCGTGGAAACGTTCGAGCAACCACACCGGCATCGGAGCCGAGCCGCTGATCATGAATTGCAGATTGGCTCCCATAATTCCTCGCAGATCCCTCAGAACCAGTCGCTCTGCCAACGCCAGTTGCAGCTTGAACAACGGATCCGTGGGAAGGCCGGCACGTTTGGCGGCAGCGTGACGTTCGCCGATTCGGAGTGCCCATTGTGCAATCTTCTGCTGCCAAGGCAGTTTCTTGGCCAGCGCTTCCTGAATGCCGGCATGGAGCTTTTCGTAAAATCGCGGAACGCCGATGAAAACGTGTGGTGCGATCTGCGGTGCATAGCGCATGATCTCCCTCGGGTCGGCGACGTAGAAAGTCTGCGCGCCTCGGCTGATAGCGCAGAGGTTGATCATGCGCTGGAAAAGATTGGAGAGCGGGAGCCAGCAGGCCAGATGGCTGCCTTCGCGCAGGTCGGGAAAGGCCGAGAGGATGGCGGCGGCGGCCAGACACATTTGGCGATGGCTGTATTCGATGCCTTTTGGAGCGCCCGTGGTTCCGGACGTAAAGATGATGGTCGCCGGGCTGTCCGGTTGCGCCTGATTCCACCGATCATCGACGAATTCGTCGTCGATCAGCGCGTCGAGTGCGACGACACCTGTCACGGTGCAGGGCTCGATGCTGAGGATAAAGCGCAGCTTGCGGCGCGCCTCGTCACCCAGTTTTTCGAGTAGCGCGGGGTTGGCGAGTACCACACCGGAAAAACTGCAGAGACGGGCAATTTCCTGTGTGTGTTCATCCAGTCCGTGCGGATCGAGGCCGATCGCAACGCCGCCAGCAGCCAGAATGCCGAGCTGGGCATAGTCCCACTCTTTACCACTGGCGGCCATGATGCCGACCCGATCGCCATTGGCAAGCCCCAGTTTTCTGAATCTGCCGGCAAGCGAGGCAACGGCCTTGCAGTAATCACTCCATGTACTCGCTATCCATTGCCCATCAGGGGCTAATTGCCACTGCGCGATGGCTTGCGGTGAGCGGCTGCTCCGGGTGCGCAGCAGGCCGGAAACGGTCCAGCCGGCGCTGTCCATGAGCTCGTCCATCACCGGCTGCTTCATCACATGCGTCCCGGGATCGGGTCGTAAGCACCACGGGGTTTGGTAATGCGCAAGTCATCCGCAGTCAGTCCAAGCGCATTCAGACTGCGCGTCACTTCCTTGCCCGGGCCAAGTCGATGACGGATGAGAAAATCGACCAGAGGCCCCATGATTCGCCAATAATTCAGGTTGGCCTTTCCATTCCGGATGAGCGCCGAGAACTCCGGGGCATACGGGTTGTAACCAAAGGCGCGAAGGTCGGAATACATCAGCAACCAGTTGATCGGATAGTTGCTGTGGATCGGGTTGGCGTGTTTGCTGGTGGCCACCAGTCCAAGCTCGACGACCTTGCGCATGATGTCTTCCTGGTTGTAAGCCCAGGCGTGAAAGGGGGCGAGGTAGCGCGGAAACTGCGTTCCGGATGGATAGTTCTTCGGATTGTAGAATCGACTCAGATCCTCAGCGCTGAATTCGCTGCATGCGGCCATTTCGGGCGGGGTCCAGTCGGTCTCGCAGATCAGCTGACGCGAAAATTCATAGAGCATGCGCTCGGGTTCAGGCTGGCCGGGTGAGTATCCCGCCAGGACCAGAGGGATACCTTTTTCCATCGCCAGTTTGATCGCATCGCCTTCGAAGAGTGGGGCATAGACATAAGAGATCGTGTAGACCGCGCCCCGCTCTTCCTGATTGCGTAGCAGGTAGCGGAATGTCTTGTCGTAAAACTCGTGCGATGGGGAATAGATGATGTGGTCGATATTCAGTTTGGCGAGTGCCCGTCTGATGTTGTCCCAAGCTAATCCCGGTATATTGACGTCGACCGTGAAGGCCAGTACCTTCAGTTTGCACTCGGCCTTGAGCCGATAGAGCAGGTAGATGCTGTCCTTGCCACCGCTCAGCGGCACCAGGCAATCGTATTCTCCTTGCCCTCTGCTTTCAGAAAGCGTCTTCTCAAAATCTGCCTCGTAAACCAGTCGTGCTTCTTCTTCTTTCGCGACCGCTGTTTCCAGCGTCTGTTTGTCCAGGCAAAGATTGCACACGTCATCCTTTGAAAGCGATATCCCCGGCACGGACTCGGGAACCAAGCATTGTTTACACCTTTTCATGTTAGCCTCGCTTGCGTGCGCACTTTCACAGGATCGTGCTGTACCTCATTAAGTAACCAGCTCGCAGGCGATTTGCCTGAGCCATCGACGAAGGGTTGGTCCAGCCGCAAAAAGCATTCTATTGTCGTCAGATTGTTGTTGTGAGTTTCGGGTAATTGTATTTCAATTTAAGGATCTAGTATTTTCTTTGCCTGGTAAGGGCTTCTTATCAATTTGGCTGGGGTAAGCTCGCGATCATGATGGTGAACCTGACTCACCTCGCCCTTCGAAACTTGCGACCTGACAATGCTTGGTTTAGCCGCTGATTTCCGCCTTGCCGGTCGTAATCTCCGGCGGAATGCCAATCGAACCCTCGTTGCGACACTTGCGGTGGGAGGAGGGACCATTGCCTTTCTACTGGCCGGCGGATTCATTGCCTGGATATTCCAGGATATGCGTGAAATCACGATTCATTCGCAGCTCGGGCACATTCAGATCGTCAGACCGGATTACTTTGAAAAAAGGGATTGCCGATCCTCATGGCACTACCTTAAGCCGTTGCACCTCGTGAGTTGAGAATCATAGCGCGTGCGATTTTGCGTGGCACGGTAAGCAGCGGGTGGTTCTTGGGTCGTCGCTTGATGGCATGAGGTTCGACCCGCCCGGGACGAATGGGGAGGCGGAGCATGCTGATCGCGCCGAGCAAATGGGCGGTCATGGTTCTCACCCCGGAACCCGCGCCGAAGCGCAGTTGTTGCTCGAAGGCCAGGAGCAATTGCAGCGTTCCCTTGAAACTCAGCGTCCGGGCCAGCACGTGCGCTACGGCCGCGGCGCGACTCATCAGTGCGCACACGAGGTTGTAGCCCAGCAGGCAGGCAGCGATTTCCTTGTCGATCATGGCGGGCGATTTGGCGCGCAGAATATCCATCCCCATCTCGGCCTTGATCGAACGCAGATCCACCTCCACCTGCCAGCGCCGTCTGTACAGCGCGTCGATCTCCAGCGCGCTGACCGCTTCGGGATCAAGGAACGTCGTGACCAGAACCCGGCCGGCGACTTCGGTTTCGCGCACGGCCAAGCGTTCCGGCATGCGCGCGTAGGTCTCGGGGTCCATCCAGCCGGGACGCTGGGGGCGTATCCAGTCGACCCGATGATCGCGTCGTCCCAGCCGCTGGCCGCGCCGAAAGTCGGTGATGCGACGCTGATGCTGCCGAGTGACCAGATCGACGCCACGTTCGACCAACAAGGCCGCCGTGAAGTAGTTGCAGTAATAGCGGTCGGCCCACACGATATCGCCCGGACTCAAGTCCGTCATCAGCGTACGGAACAAGGCTTGCTCGCCGGTGTGTTTGCCCCGACACGGTCCCAGTGCCCAACTCCGTACCGCGCCGGTGGAGAGGGAGATCAGGGCAACCAGCATGGCCAGTGGAAAGCCCAGCCCCGGCTTTTGCACGCCGCTTTGCGGGTACGCCGACTGATTCTGCACCGTGTCGGGCATCGAAATCGTGGTGCCGTCCAACAGCGTGATCGATCGGCCCCGCCATTTCCAGGCGCGCGGGCTGGCCTGTTCGAGTTTCTGCCCGACACACAGGGCGAGCTTGCGGATCAGCCCCAGGGGTAAGCGCTGCCGCGCTTTGCAGTAGGGTCCGCTGTTCAGGCTGCACGCCGCCTGGCTTCGGGCCGTCCGCTCGCTGACGCGGCGGGCCACGGCATCCTGGCATGCGCCATCGGAACTCAACGCTTGCCCGACAAAGAGCCCCAAGGTCGTCAGGGGTGGATAAATGCGCTCCCGAAACGCGCCGACTTCCTCGGCGAGCAGCTTCCGCAACACGTCGTTCGGCAGCACCGCCCCAAAGGCTTGCGTCGGCTGATCACCAAATTGCCGCCGAAACCTCTCCACCATCTGTTGCAGGCGTTTTTTTGCTAGCATCGACCATGGCTGATCCTCCTTGTTATCGAACGTGATTTCAGACACCACAATCTTAACAAGCGAGGCTCTCAGCCATCGTTTCTTTGTGTCTTTGATCATGTCCTTGGCTTAAGGTAGTGCCATGGATTGCCGATCCCTATTCCTATTTACTCCCGGCGCAATCGTCCGAACAGGCGCTGATTGAGAAGACCGAAGGCCTTGTCAGTTTGACGCCACGACTGGCTTTCAGTGGTTTGGCCAGCCATGGGGATGTAACCATTGCTTTTGTAGGGGAAGGAATCGACCCCGTGCGTGAGCGACCGATCAGCAGCCGCATCACCATTGTGTCGGGCCGCGACCTGGCCGATGTGAACGAGCACGCAGTGTTGCTGGGCGAGGGCCTGGCGCGTAGCCTCGGCGTCAAACCAGACGATATCGTAGTGTTGCTGGCAACTGCGGCCAACGGCAGTCCGAACGCTGTTGAAGTCAAGGTTGCGGGGACTTTTGCCACCATCGTTAAAGAATATGATGACAGCGCGATACGATTGCCAATTGCTGTGGCGCGCAAGCTGATGCGGGTTGATGGTGCAACCACCTGGGTAGTGTTGCTTGAGCAAACCGAGCGAACAGCAAAGACCGTTGGAACGCTCAGGTCCGCTTTGCCGGCCGATCGTTTTGAGGTCATTCCCTGGGGCGCTCTGGCAGATTTTTACAACAAAACGGTCGTACTCTTCTCGAAGCAGGTCAGTGTCGTGAAGTTCATCATTGGACTGATCATTGTCCTGACCATTTCAAACACGCAAACCATGAGCGTACTTGAACGCACTCGGGAAATCGGCACCAGTCTAGCTATCGGGCAGCGGCGACGATTCGTCATGCGCATGTTTTTGGCTGAAGGCGTGCTGATTGGCGTGGCCGGTGGCGTCGTCGGACTAGCACTGGGTTATGTGCTGGCTACCATCATCTCCGCCATCGGCATACCGATGCCGCCAGCGCCGGGTATGGCGCGGGGCTATATTGGTCAGATACTGATCAGCACGTCGCTGGCCGTGGAATCCTTGACTCTGGCGTTGGTTACGACTTTGATCGCCAGCATTCTGCCAGCCTGGAAAGCCAGCCGCTTGAATATCGTCGACGCATTGCGGCACAACCAATGAACTTACAACTACCCAAGGGCCTCGCGTTCGCCCTGCGCAATGTGTTCCGGCATCGGGTAAGGTCAGCCGCAACTTTGGCGGCGATCAGTATGGGAGTCGCCGGCCTGATCCTGGCCGGAGGGTTCGTGCAGGATATTTTTATCCAGTTGGGTGAGGCGGTTATTCATTCGCAGAGTGGTCATATCCAGATCGTTCGCAAGGGGTACCGCGAGGGACGTACGCGTTCTCCTGAATCCTATCTGATCGATCAGCCTGAGCAACTGAAGCAGAAATTGACTGATCAGCCCGGTGTGCAACTCGTGCTCTCACGCCTCGGTTTTACGGGCATGATCAACAATGGAAAACGTGATCTTGGAATCATCGGCGAAGGAGTCGAGCCTTCTGCGGAGGCCCAAGTCGGTACGTATATGCGCTATATCGAAGGGCGCGCGCTTGCAGATGCCGACAGCGATGGAATCGTTTTGGGGCAGGGTGTTGCCAAATCGCTTGGCCTGAAAGCCGGCGACCGAGTCAACCTTGTCATTAGTCTTGCGCTGGGGGCGGTTAATACGCTGGACTTTGAAGTCGTCGGGGTGTTCCAGAGCTTTTCGAAAGATTTTGACGCTCGCGCTGTCCGTATCCCGCTGAGCGCAGCGCGCAATCTGATGGACAACAGCTCCGCCCATGTGATGGTGGTTTTACTGAACCGCACGGCGGATACGGATCCTGTCATTGCATCCCTACGCAACAAACTTGATTCGGACAGATTCGAAACTGCCTCTTGGAGAGAGTTATCCGATTTCTACGACAAGACTCTGCAACTCTACGAAACCCAGTTCGGAGTGTTGCGTTTCATCATATTGCTGATGGTTCTCTTGAGCGTGGCGAACAGTGTCAACATGACCTTGTTTGAAAGAACGCGGGAGTTCGGCACTATGCTGGCACTGGGTGACAGGCCAGGAAAAGTATTCCAGCTTATTATGACCGAGAGCCTCTTACTCGGTCTGCTTGGTGCAGCAGTGGGGATGTCTTTGGGTTGCATTGCGGCGTGGATCATTTCTGCGATCGGAATTCCGATGCCGCCCCCACCCAACGCGAATATCGGGTATACCGCTTTTATCCGCCTCGTTCCACTCGAGGTACTTACTGCCGGAGGTATTGGTTTTGTAGCGACCTGTCTGGCCGCAGTGATGCCGGCGCGGCGGGTCTCGCGAATGCAAGTCGTCGATGCGCTTCGCCAGGGCGCTTGATATCCATATGCGCCAAGTTCCGGTCAGGACTGTGAAGGATAACTCCCTTGAAGTGTGAAGTATTTGTTTCTTTTATCGCTTAAGAGAAAGTATCTTGCGTCTGTTACGCGCAACCCTGCTTGACGGCACGGTTGGGTTGGAGAGCAGGACTGAAACTGAAGTAGTCTCGGTCGTGCGGTTGATTGCATGCAGTAACCTAAGTCTATGAATCTCACCGACGCAATCAGTTGGTCTGGATTTCATCTTTGCATATTGCGTCGAGGATTCTGGCGACTGATCAGAATTCCCGACAGTATTATTACTTTAGGTAAAGAACGGATTGTAGGTTACTAACAACAATACGTTATTTTCCAGCTGGAATGTACGCACAATTGGATCAAATTCGGTCGATTTCCGCTAGAATTGCATCTCGTGAGTTCTTGCGTTTCATGGGAAAGTTGCCGATTAAAGGAGAATGGTATGTTTGTCAGCCTGTATGAGAGATTGCGCGTCGCGTTTCGTTGGATCGTAATCGGGGCGCTGGGGTTGGCTGCCTTTGGGTGCGCCACGAGCAATCCACCGGCACCTTTTGCTGCTGCTTCGCCCGACTACAATTACATTGTCGGACCGGGCGATACTGTCAATATCGTGGTGTGGCGCAATCCAGAGCTTTCGATGAGCGTTCCAGTGCGACCGGACGGGAAGATTACCGCTCCACTGGTCGAAGATTTGGTGGCGATGGGCAAGGACTCTACGACACTCGCCCGCGACATGGAGGAGGCGCTCAGCAAATTCATTCGTGACCCGGTCGTGACCGTGATAGTTACGGCGTTTGTGGGGCCCTACAGCGAACAGATACGCGTAGTGGGAGAGGCGGCGAAGCCGCAGACGCTGCCTTACAAGCAGAAGATGACCCTGCTTGATGTCATGATTGCCGTGGGTGGAATAACGGAATTCGCCGATGGTAATGGAACCACGCTTCTGCGGACCACCGAGGATAACAAGCAGTTCAACGTGCGCGTAGGTGACCTGATCAAACGCGGTGATGTATCGGCAAATGTCGAAATGAAGCCGGGGGACGTTTTGATCATTCCGCAAAGCTGGTTCTGATTTGGTTTCCATATTGTCACTGGCGGTGACGTTGAGCGCTGCCTGTGTGTTCTTGACTACTAAGGAAATCACGATCCGATGGATGAAATAATCCGACAAGCGACGACTATTCTGAGAGGGATGTGGCAGCATCGTTGGCTGGGGTTGCTGGTTGCATGGGCTGTCGGGGCAATAGGTGTCGTGACGGTTCTTCGCATCCCGGACAAATATGAGGCTTCGGCGCGCATATATGTTGATACCCAGTCCATTCTCAAACCCTTGATGTCAGGTCTTGCGATTGAGCCAAATCTTGACCAGCAGATCATGATTCTGAGCCGGACGCTGATCAGTCGCCCCAATGTGGAAAAACTGATTCGCATGGCTGATCTTGATCTCAACATAAAATCCAAGCAGGCGCAGGACGCCATAATTGATGGATTAATGAAATCGCTGACCATTCAGAGTACCTCACGTGACAATCTCTACACGCTTGCCTATAACAACCCAGATCCGGAGCGGGCGAAGCGGGTGGTGCAGTCACTCGTCTCCATCTTTGTTGAGTCAGGTCTTGGTGACAAGCGCAAGGACACGGATTCTGCCAAGAAATTCATCGATGACCAGATTCAGGTGTACCAGAGCAAGCTGGAGGAAGCGGAGAATCGTCTGAAGGAATTCAAATTGAAGAATCTTTCCCTGCAACAGGCTTCGGCGGACGGCAAGGACTATTTCGGTCGGATAGGCGAGGTGAGTGCCGCTCTTGAGCGCTCCAAGCTTGAGTTGAAGGAGGCCGAAAATGCCCGTGATGCCCTCAAGCGTCAAATCGTTGGTGAGGAGCCTGTGCTGCTGCCGGATCCACAGGAGTCGACGGCGGGCATATCCATTCCCGAGATTGATGGGCGCATTGACGTCATGAAGCGCAACCTTGATGGATTGCTGCAGCGTTATACCGATCAGCACCCCGACGTCGTAAGCACGCGGCGCCTGATAAAGGACCTGGAAGAGCAGAAGCGCGAGGAGATAGCGGCCCGGAGAAAGGTTGCTCCCTCCAGCCCAGGCTACCTGCTGAATAATAATCCGGTGTATCAGCAACTGAAGGTATCTCTGGCCGAGAACGAGGCCACTGTCGCTTCTTTGCGTGTCCGGGTAGACGAATATGAATCGCGTTACAAGCAGTTGAAGGATTCGGTGAAGATGGTTCCACAGATTGAGGCGGAGTATACCCAGCTCAACCGGGACTACGATATCAACAAGAAGAACTACGAGAGTCTGGTCACACGTCGTGAATCGGCGACGATATCTGGGGAAATGGATGCCAGCGCAGGAGGTGTCGATTTCCGCCTGATCGATCCGCCGCGAGTGTCTCCCCGCCCTGTGTCCCCCAATCGTCTGTTGCTTATGCCGCTGACTTTGTTGGTGGCTTTGGCGGCGGGTCTTTTCGTACCTTTTGCAATGAGTCAGATTCGGCCAGTGTTTTTCGTTGCCCGCGAGTTGCGGGAAGCCACCGGACTGCCCTTGCTCGGGATTGTTTCCAGGAACGTCGGAGATGAGTCGAAATTGAAGGATAAGAAGGATTTCCGACGATTCATTGCCGCTCTCGCATCACTTGTCGGTGCCTATGGTGCTGGGATTGCCTTGCTGTTTGTCTTTACTATCCGTACTGCTTGAGGAAGAACGATGAGCCTCATTGAACAAGCGGCGAAACGTTTGGAGCAGCTGCGCCAGGCGGGGGTTGATATGCCGCCCCAGTCTGCAGATGAAGTTGCCGAGACGGCTATTGATGAACAGGCGCTACCGTTGCGCAACGATGAGTCGCGACCCGCTACCAGTAGCGGTGAGCAGGTGGTGATTCAGTCGCCGGAAATGGCAATATCACGTCGCGTGGAACTGGATCTTCAAGTGCTTTCTGCAGCTGGAATTATTCGTCCTGACGCGCCGCGCTCAACGCTTGCGGATGAGTTCCGCGTAATCAAACGGCCGTTGATTGACAACGCAATGGGCAAAGGTGCTACCCAGATCGAGAACGGCAACCTGATCATGATTACAAGCGCCTTGCCGGGTGAGGGAAAAACCTATACTGCTACAAATTTGGCCATGAGCATTGCCATGGAACTGGATAACACGGTGATGTTGGTTGATGCCGACGTTGCCAGACCCAACCTTTTGAAGAGGCTGGGTGTGCCCCCGGCGCGCGGGTTGATGGATGTGCTGGTTGATGAGTCGATTGAACTTTCGCAAGTCTTGTTGCGCACCAATGTTGAGAAGTTGACCATCCTGCCTAGTGGAACGCCTCATCCGCGAGCGACCGAGCTCCTCGCCAGCGACGCCATGATCAATTTATTGGCGGATATGGCTAACCGCTATTCTGACCGGATCATCATTTTTGACTCCCCCCCACTTCTGGTTACAACCGAGGCGCGGACACTGGCCGCACGGATGGGGCAAGTCGTTATTGTTGTCAAGGCCGAAGGCACAGCGCACGCTGATGTCCGGCATGCGCTTGCAACACTTGAGACTTGCCCGGTGAAACTTATGTTGCTTAATCAGGCTAGAGCAGCAACCAAGGACAGCTATGGTTACGGCTATGGTTACGGCTATGGCAAGTAATATCGTTACCCAGCTTGATGGTCAGAGACTCGTTCATCTCGGAATTTTGTTGGGGTTTGTCACGTTTCCGGCGTTTGCGGGAAACTGGACGATCACGCCGACACTCGCCGTTACCGAAACGGCAACTAATAACCTCAATTTGAGTTCTACAAACACCCAAAGTTCTCTGAGTACCAACATTGCCCCTGGCATCAGTATCTATGGTTCGGGCGATCGCGCAAAACTGCGTTTGAATTATTCAATGAACAATATTTTCTATACTGCCGACCCTTCTCAAAACAACCAAACGCAGAACTCGCTCAATGCCTTCGGGACGCTTGAGGCCATTGAAAATTGGCTGTTCATAGATGCGAGCGGAAACATATCCCAGCAGAGCATTTCAGCCTTCGGCGCTGCACCAATTTCATCTGACGTCAATACCAACGTTAACAGCAACATCACGGAGACCTCGACCTATCAGGTCTCTCCCTATATTCGGGGTTCATTTGGCAGTTTTGCCGACTATCAGTTGCGCTATAGCCTGAGTGACACCGGTTCGCAAGCCGGAAGTACCTATGGTTCGACGACCAAGACGTGGCTTGGTAGCCTGGAGGGCAAGACTCGCCTGGTAAACCTTGGCTGGTCAGTTTATCTCAATGCAGTAAGCACCGATCAGGGCAACTTGCGAAGCAAGGAAGATAACCAATTGCGAATTGCACTTAGCTACCAGATTGATCCGCAGTTCCAGGTTTCTCTGATCGGAGGGCGAGAGGAACAGAATTATGACAGCTTCAACAAG
>NZ_FLQY01000185.1 GCF_900089945.1 Candidatus Propionivibrio aalborgensis
GAGTATTCGCCTGTCCTTTGACAAGGCGGCACGTACCTTGACCATCTCCGACAATGGCATTGGACTTTCGCGTGACGAAGCGGTCGAGCATCTGGGCACCATCGCCAAGTCCGGTACCCGGGAATTCTTTTCCGCACTGACCGGCGATCAGGCCAAGGATGCGCATCTGATCGGGCAGTTTGGTGTCGGATTCTATTCTTCGTACATCGTCGCCGACAAGGTCACCGTGATCTCGCGACGCGCCGGACTGGAATCCAATCAGGCTGTTCGATGGGAATCGGCGGGCGAGGGCGAGTTCACTGTCGAGATGGTCGAGAAGGCCGGTCGAGGAACCGAAGTGACCCTGCATCTGCGGGAAGGGGAGGATGAATTCCTCTCCGGCTGGAAACTGCGCCAAACGGTACGCAAGTACTCCGACCACATTACCTTGCCCATCCTGATGAAGAAAGAAAAGTGGGACGAAGAGAAAAAGGAGCAGGTCGAAACCGACGAGGATGAAACCATCAATCAGGCTTCCGCTTTGTGGGCGCGGCCCAAGTCGGAAATCAGCGATGAGCAGTACAAGGAATTCTACAAGCACGTCGCCCATGATTTCGAAGAACCGCTGGCCTACGTGCATGCCAAGGTCGAAGGCAAGCAGGAATACACACAGCTGCTCTATATTCCGTCGAAAGCGCCCTTCGACATGTGGGACCGCAATGCCCGTCACGGCATCAAGCTCTACGTGCGCCGCGTTTTCATCATGGACGACGCCGAACAGCTGATGCCGCTTTACATGCGTTTTGTGCGCGGCATCGTCGATTCGAACAATCTGCCGCTCAACGTATCGCGCGAGATACTCCAGGAATCGCGTGACATCGAGACGATTCGCGGCGGGTGCGTCAAGAAAGTCCTGAGCATGCTGGAAAGCATGGCCGACAGCGAAGATGCGGCCGAAAAGGAAAAGTTCGCGAGATTCTGGAAAGAATTCGGTCGCGTGCTCAAGGAGGGTACCGGCGAAGACTTTGCCAACAAGGAACGCATTGCCAAGCTGCTCCGCTTTGCTTCGACGCATACCGATACGCCGGACGAGACAGTCTCGCTGGCCGATTACGTGTCGCGCATGAAAGAAGGCCAGGAGAAGATCTACTACGTTACCGCCGAGACGTTCACGGCTGCCAAGAACAGCCCGCACCTTGAAATCTTCCGCAAGAAGGGCATCGAAGTCCTGCTGCTTTCCGAGCGCGTAGACGAGTGGGTTACCGGCAATCTTACTGAATTCGAAGGCAAGGCCCTGCAATCCGTAGCCAAGGGTGGTCTCGATCTCGGCAAGCTGGAAGACGAGGCCGAGAAGAAGGAAGCCGAGCAGGCTGCCGATGAGTACAAGGATCTGCTCGACAAGATCAAGACGACGCTGGGCGAGAAGGTCAAGGAGGTGCGCGTGACGCATCGTCTGACCGATTCTCCGTCGTGTATCGTCGCAGACGAGCACGATCTGGGCGGCAATCTGGCGCGCATTCTCAAGGCTGCAGGACAGAAAGCGCCGGACAGCAAACCGATTCTCGAAATCAATCCAAAGCACCCGGCGGTTCAACGCCTGAAGTACGAAGAATCGCGTTTCGACGATTGGGCAAATCTGCTGCTCGAACAAGCGACCCTGGCTGAAGGCGGTACGCTCGACGATCCGGCAGGCTTCGTCAAGCGCATCAACGACCTGATGCTGGCGCTGTCCAAATGATGGATGGCTAATCGCCGCGGAGTTCGTCGACTGCGCCTTGCCGTGCCATGAGTACAGCTTCGGCGTGTCTTCGCGCTACGGGCGATCATTGGGGTGATTTGAAGCGGAAATCGTGATTGCCGATTCGCTTGAGGGTTTTCCTCCGATTCTGGACAGTGGAGTCAGGACGCTCGTTTTCGGCAGTTTTCCATCGCCAGCGTCACTGGCGGCGCAGCAGTATTACGCGCATCGGCAGAACCAGTTCTGGCGCATCATGGCAGCGATCACGGGGGAGCCGCTGGTTGCGTACGGGTACGCCGAAAAGCAGCGTTGTCTGCTCCGGCATCGCATCGGCGTGTGGGACGTCTATCGGTGTTGTCAGCGCCAGGGCGCGCTCGATTCGGCGATACAGGCCGCCGAAAGAAACGAATTCTCAAGGCTGGCGATTGAAGCGCCGAACTTGCAGCGCGTCTGTTTCAATGGCATGACTTCCGGCAAGTTCGAGCGTTACTTTCGCGAACTTGGTTACGCTACGTGCGTGCTGCCCTCGACCAGTCCGGCCTATACCCTGCCGTTCGAACGCAAGCTGGAAATCTGGCGCTCGGGAGTATGTTGAAAGATTGACCGGCACGGATACTCTTACGATGGTGCCGGTCACGCCGTTGGCGAATCGAATGATTCTCGGTGCGAAGCACGCCGGAGCCTTTGCTTACTTTTTTGGGGCCAGGACGTCGCGTAGGCATTGACGATGCTCCTGGCCAATGAGGTTCTTGCAGCGCTCCCGCGCTTGCTGATGCAGTTCGCAACGCGCCGCGTCGGCTGATTTTCTGCAAGTCTCGGTTGACATCGTCTGCTGCACACACTGTTTAAACTTCGGGCCGCTTTGCGCACTGCACGTGGCATAGGCGTGCTTGCGACTTTCGCATCGTTGCGGGTTGCCTGCTTTCGTGCAGTCAAGGTTCTGGGCTTGCGCGTGCATGCATTGTTGGCGCTCCACCCCGGTCTTGCCCTTGCAGGCCTCCAGAGCCGTTTTGTGGGCCTCCTGTCGCGCCGTGCATAACTCAACATCCTTGGCCGTACGGCAATCAGCGGGGCCCCGCTGTCGATGCCGCGGCCGTGAGGAAGGTGGTGCAGACTTGACTGTTTCGGCCAGCCCCGGTGCGCCGGGGACACCGGCTGGTCCCTGCTGCGCAATTGCGGGCACGGTGATGAGCGCGGCAGTCAACATGGTGGCAATGAACATGGTTTTCATCGAAGGCTCCTGGCGAGATCTGGAAAATACTGTTTGTTGATCAGAACAGCGTATCAAGTGATGATTGTAGTCTCTCCAAAAGCAAACTTCCGAAGCTGTCAGGAGAAAACTGGATTCAGGTTGTTGTCATTGAGCCGCCCACGGCTTGTCAGGTATAGTTTGCCCATATCTTCCATGGAAGCTTTCTGATGTCCGATCCGATGGCCAATACTGTTCCTGAACACCGCCTGACGGTAGCGGAAATCCTTGGCTTGATGGTGGCGGACGAACTTGTCCCGAAAGCCGACGCCGATGCGCTGATTGCGGAGTGTCGCCTGAAGCGGCTGGTTGCGCATCCACTAACCATCATTTCCGAACAGAAGTGGAAATCGTTACAGGCGCCTCATCGCCCGTTGACCCTCGACTACATTGCGGAATGGTTTGCGGGCAAGCTCGGACTGGAGTATTTCCACATCGATCCCCTGAAGATCGATTTCACGGCGGTAACCGATGTCATGTCGAGTGCTTATGCGACCCGCTTCGGCATTCTCCCGGTGCAGGTCACAACGCTTGAGGTCGTGTTTGCGACAACAGAGCCCTTCCTGCGCGACTGGGAAAATGAAATCAAGCCGATCATCAAGAAGAACATCCGTCGGGTCATTTCCAACCCGGTCGATGTAGCACGCTATCTGATCGAGTTCTACAACCTCGCGCGATCGGTCAAGAAAGCTTCGCAGCAGAGCGGTCAGAGCGCGGGCCTGTCATCGTTCGAGCAGTTGGTCGAGCTGGGGCGGAGCAATCGCCAGTTCGACGCCAACGACCAGCATATCGTCAACATCGTCGACTGGCTCTGGCAGTATGCTTTCGATCAGCGAGCCAGCGATATTCACATCGAGCCGCGGCGTGAGATCGGTATCGTGCGTTTTCGTATCGATGGCGTATTGCATCAGGTCTATCAGATTCCGATGAGCGTGATGGCGGCGATGGTCAGTCGCATCAAGATCCTGGGGCGCATGGATCTGGTCGAGAAGCGACGGCCGCAGGACGGACGCATCAAGACGCGAACGGCGGATGGGCAAGAGGCGGAGATGCGCCTTTCGACGCTGCCAACGGCTTTTGGCGAAAAACTGGTGATGCGCATCTTCGATCCTGAAGTGCTGGTGCGCAATTTTTCAGATCTCGGTTTCTCCGAGGATGATCAGGCACGCTGGAAGTCGATGTCGGAAAGTCCCAATGGCGTTATTCTGGTGACCGGCCCCACCGGGTCCGGAAAAACGACGACCCTCTACTCGACGCTCAAGCAATTGGCGACGCCCGCGGTCAACGTGTGCACCATTGAAGACCCGATCGAGATGGTCGAGGCGTCATTCAACCAGTTGCAGGTTCAGAACTCCATTGACCTGGATTTTGCACAGGGCGTGCGATCGCTGATGCGGCAGGATCCGGACATCATCATGGTGGGTGAAATACGCGATCTGGAAACCGCTGAAGTGACTATCCAGGCTGCGCTCACAGGCCACCTCGTGCTATCCACCCTGCACACCAACGACTCTCCGGCGGCCGTAACGCGCATGCTTGATCTGGGCGTTCCATCCTACCTGATCAGCGCCACTGTGCTCGGCATCATGGCCCAGCGTCTTGTGCGATTGCTCTGCCCGCTGTGCAAGAAATCGAACCCGGCGACTGCCGAGGATGAAGCCATGTGGGATCGTCTCGTTGCCCCCTGGAAGGCCAATCGCCCCAGTCATTTCCATCAGCCGGGAGGCTGCCTTGAATGCCGGATGACCGGCTATCGGGGACGTGTCGGAATCTACGAGATTCTCATGCTGTCAGCGGACATGAAGCAGGCGATCACGAACAATGCCGACGTGGCCAAGATTCGCGATCTGGCCTACCGCGAAGGGATGAAACCCCTGCGCATCTCCGGGGCGATGAAGGTGGCCGCGGGAATCACCACGCTGGCCGAGGTGTTCAAGGTCGCGCCACCGTCTGAACGAACCTGAGTCACGGCGTTGTTAATGCCGGATTGTTTGTTGCGCTGGCTATCAGGTATCGGTTGAATCAAAGCTTCGCTCAACGCCCAGGTGTTTCAAACACGAAGGGTACGGCAATCCGCTGTCGGTCGGTTTCGATGATCAGAGATAGGCGCCAAGCCATGCGACCGGTGATGCAAACTGGAAGCATGGTTTCGCCGGCATAGTGTCCGTTACCGTCGGATACGAGGACCTGGCGGTTGTAGCCCATGTCCATATCGACGCCGGAAAAGTCGATTTCTAACTTGTTTACCGCGATGCCGGTCATCGTTGCGTTGACCTGCAGGGGTTTCAGAACTCGAATCGGATGCGGGGTGATACTCAGTTCGATTCGGCCGCCGCCAGGCATATCCACCGGGCACGCTTGTGTGTGCAGATCGCAACCGGCAACAGGCGCGAGGTTCAGGTCGGCCCTGGGTAGTAGCAGGAACGAGTACTTGTAGCCAAGTGCGGCCGCGATGATCAGAGCCAGGAAGAGGGATAAGTCGATGAGTGAGAAAGGACCAAGACGGCTGGGGCTGGCTTTGACAAATCGGACGCAGGCAGTGAGTGTTGTCGTGATGCTCATCGCATTCTTAAACGCCTGATTGACCATTCATGATCATCAGCTGTTCAATATGGGCAATCAGTTGCTCTTCGGAGTATGGTTTGCCGAGCACCACGTTCACCCCTGCCGACATGGCTTCGTCAAGCAGTTCCTCACTGTCCGAGGTCACCATGATGATCGGGAGCTGGGCGGTGCGCGAATTTCCGCGCAGCTTGCGCACCAGTTGCATTCCATTCAGGCCCGGCATATCGACGTCAGTCAACAACACGTCCGGTACCGATTCTTCGATCTGACTTGCAGCATCCAGCCCGTCTTCAGCCATCTGCACCTGAAAACGGTGCGCCGTAAGAAGCCGGCCTGTCTTGATGCGTACAACCTTTGAATCATCGGCTACCATGACCACAGTTTGCTCGGGAGTTTTCGAGATTTTTGCGACAGTCCCAGAGGCCGCAGCAAGCGCTCGACTTCGTGCTTCCTCGGCGGCCAGCCGTTCAGTCTCCTGACGGGCGGCTTCCTCGGCGGCGAGACGCTCAGCTTCCTGACGATAGGCTTTCTCAGCAGCCAGGCGTTCAGCTTCCTGACGAGCGGCTTGCTCGGCGGCAAGACGTTCAGCTTCGTGGCGGGCAGCTTCTTCGGCCGCCAGACGCTCAGCTTCCTGATGGGCGGCTTCCTCGGCGGCGAGACGCTCAGCTTCCTGACGATCGGCTTCCTCAGCAGCTAGGCGTTCAGCCTCCTGACGAGCGGCTTCCTCGGCGGCCAATCGTTTGGCTTCCCTGCGCTCGGCTTTCTCGGCTACCAGGCGTTCGTACTCCTGGCGCGCAGCTTCCTCGGCGGCTAATTGTTCGGCTTGCTCGGCGGCCCGACGCTCAGCCTCCTGACGGGCGGCTTGCTCGGCAGCGAGAAGTTCAGCTTCCTGGCGGGCAGCGTCCTCGGCCGCCAGACGTTCAGCCTCCTGACGGGCGGCTTCCTCGGCGGCAATACGTTCAGCTTTGTGGCGGGCAGCTTCTTCGGCCGCCAGACGCCCAGCCTCCTGACGGGCGGCTTGCTCGGCGGCCAGCCGTTCAGCTTCCTGGGCCGAACGGATACCTGCAGAGCGGCGAAACATGAACGAACGCAGCAGGAGAATGGCCACAAACACGCCAATGGCGGTTAACAGCAGGCTCTCATACATATTGAATCAATCTTTCCGATTTACATCCAAAAACCATGAATCTATCGTCCTGTACGCGACCAGAGCGGAAGGAAGAGGTCTACTTCAGAAGCTTGCCTTCCCGATTGATGATGGTGATGTCGACGTAGTGCACCCCGGAATGGTTGGTCGGGGAGAAGCCGACATACAGGTCGCCGGTGTCATAATCCTTAATCTGTTCGAGGGCATCGCGAAGCTTTTGGCGAGTCGGTTTTGGACCGGCACGTCGCAAGCCTTCGACTAGGACTTTGGCGCCAACATAGCCCTCCACCAGGGTTTGGTTGGGAGTTATTTCGCCAGAAGGTTTGAATTTGGAAAAATTCTCCATTATTTCCCGCGTCAGCGGAATGGACCGGCTTTCCGGGTCCGGGAATACCTGGGTGAGGGCAAGCCCGTTAGCCACATCTTTTCCGATGCGCTCTACAACCTGCGCGGCATCAGTAACGGAAATCGTAATGAATTGAGCATTGTTTCCCGCCGCCCGCGACTGTTTGAGAAATTCGGAGCTCGCCGCCGTGTTCGAGATCATGATCACAGCATGCGGTGCGGCGGCGGCAATTGTTTTGACCGCTTCGGAAACCTCTGTAGTGTTCTTTTTGTACCCGGCTTTGGCGACAATCTTGCTGTCGAACTTGCCAACCAATGCTTCGGTGCTACCCAGCACGTCGAGACCAAACGGGTCGTCCTGGTAGAGAACCGCATAGGTGCGGTAACCGGTGAGACTGTATTGCTGGATGATCTTGTTTATCTCTGCCTCATAACTGGCTCGTGTAATGAACAGCCACGGGTTGCCGCTCTTCACTACCGCAGATGCGCCACTGCGGATCATGACCAGGGGGATGCCAGCATTCGACAGAATCTTGTCCTTAAGGATGGCCTCTGCATTGCCTGTTCCGACGAAGCCGAAGAGTGCAAGAGGCTGCACTTCATTTATCAACTCCTTGGCCAACCGCACGGTTTCGGCGGCTTTGTAGGCATCATCCTTTGTAACCAGACGAATCTTTTCGCCATGTACGCCGCCTTTCGCATTGACGGCGTCGAAGTAAAGCTGTGCGCCGGCGCGAATGTGGCTACCCGTTGGAGCGAGCGGGCCGGAGAGTGGGGTAACCTGACCGATGACGATTTCGGCCAGTGCCTGCCCAGCGAAGATCAGCAAGGTGATAATGAGAGCCGTGTTTTTGAGCGTTTTTATCATTGTCGAACCTTCTCCTGAGGGGATGAACGGACTGAATCTATGCCGTTGGGAATGCGAAGTCAAGAAGCCGTCAAATGGAATTCAGTTCCTCCCGATAGCGCTGCCAGTTTTCAACATAGCGCTCTGCGCTTCCGGGAAGGCCAGCGACTTCCTCGTCCGTCAGTTCGCGGACAACCTTGCCAGGAGAGCCAACGATCAGAACGCGCTCCGGGAACACCTTGCCTTCTGGAATCAGCGAGTTGGCGCCCACCAGCGAGTGTTTCCCGATCACCGAACGATTGAGCAGGATCGAGCCGATGCCGATCAGCGCCCCATCCCCAACGGTGCAGCCATGCAGCATCACCATGTGACCGACCGTGACATTTCGGCCCACGGTAAGATGGATGCCGGGGTCGGTGTGCAGCACCGATCCATCCTGAATATTGCTGTTCTCGCCGATGCTGATCAGGTCCTTGTCGCCGCGCAGCGTCGAGTTCCACCAGATCGAGACGTTTCGCGCCAGATGCACCTGGCCGATAACCGTTGCATTAGGGGCGATCCAGCATTGCGGGTCGATTTGCGGGGTGTGGTTTCCAAGTTTGTAGATAGGCATGTTGTTGGTGTTGTAACGGGTTGGGTTACTGATAGCGCAGCGCCTCGATCGGATCGAGCGCGGCTGCCCGACGTGCGGGATAGAATCCGAAGAATACGCCAACTCCGGCGGCAACCGCAAAGGCGACGAGTACTGAGCCGCCTGAAATAACGATCACCATGTTGGTGATGGCGTTGATCAGCAGCGCGCCTCCGATGCCAAGAATCAGGCCGATCAGGCATCCGGCGACGGAAATCATCAGAGCTTCCAGCAGGAACTGCGTCAGGATGTCCTTCTGGCGAGCGCCAATGGCCAGGCGAATGCCGATTTCGCGAGTTCGTTCGGTAACCGAAACAAGCATGATGTTCATGATCCCGATGCCGCCGACGAGCAGCGATACCGAAGCGATTGCGCCGAGCAGCAGGGACATCACGCGTGTGGTGGCTGCAGCGGAATCGGCGGCCGCCGCCAGATTGCGAATGTAGAAATCGTTGTTCATGTCTTCACGAAGACGGTGGCGCTGACGAAGCAGGGCTGTCACCGATTTTTCGACCACTGGCATCGCATCCGCTGAGGCGGCCTGAACCATGATCACGCGCACCGATCCCTGGAACGGAGTGCCGAAGACCTTGCGCTGCGCCGTGGTGAGCGGAATGATTACCGTGTCGTCCTGATCGCGGCCATCGAGATTCTGCCCCTTGCTGCCCAGCACGCCAACGATGGTGAAGGGGCTTTGCTGGATACGGATTGTCTTGCCGATTGGATCATCGGCGCCGAACAGATTTTCGGCTGCGGTTTGCCCGATCAGCGCAACACGCGAGGCCGAGCGGACATCGCTTTCGCTGAAACCGTAACCGCTGACGATTGTCCAGGAACGCGCTCCCAGGTAGGCAGGCGTGGTGCCGACGACCGTTGAATTCCAGTTGTTCGACCCGAAGACAAGCTGTTGCCTGCCGTAGTGGATTGGTGCTGCATACGTGACGGCATCAAGCTCGGCGATGGCATCGGCGTCGGAGACATTGAGGGTCGGTCCGGCGCCACTGCCGCTACGCACGCCGGCAGCGCTGGTTGACCCGGAAACCACCATGTACAGGTTGCTGCCCATGGTGCTGATGGTTTGCGCAACGGCGTATTGCGCGCCCTGGCCGATCGCCATCATCAGGACCACCGAACCGACACCGATCACCATGCCGAGCATGGTCAGTATCGTTCGCAGGCGATTGGCGCCCATGGCATGCCAGGCCTCGCCAAGCATCGCGCCGAGCATGTTGCCTAACACGCTAGCTCTTCCCGTCGCGAGGTAGCCAGATCGCTGACTATGTGTCCGTCGAGAAAGCGCACCTGGCGCTTGGCATGCGCCGCAATATCGGATTCGTGAGTGACCAGTACGATGGTGATGCCTTCCTGGTTCAACGCTTCGAAAAGCGACATGATTTCTTCGCCGGTATGGCTGTCCAGATTGCCGGTCGGTTCGTCGGCGAGTATCAGTTGTGGCGAATTGACCAGCGCGCGGGCGATGGCGACGCGCTGTTGCTGCCCGCCCGAGATGCGCGAAGGCAGTGATTTTGCATAGCTTTCGAGTCCGACGCGGGCGAGCATTTGTCGGCCCTTCTCACGCCGCACTTCGCGCTCGACGCCGGAGTAAACCAGCGGCAGAGCCACGTTGTCTTCAAGATTCATGCGCGGGAGCAGATTGAACCCCTGAAAGACAAAACCGATGGTCCGGTTGCGAAGCGCCGACAGTTCATCGCTGTCCAGTTGTGCGACGTTCCGGCCGACCAGGTGATAGGAGCCGCTGCTTGGCGTGTCGAGGCAGCCGAGCAGGTTCATGAATGTGGATTTTCCCGATCCCGACGGCCCCATGATGGCAACGAACTCGCCGCTATCGATGAGTAGATCGACGCCCTTGAGTGCTGGAAACAGCCCGGCTGCCGTCGCGTACGTTTTGCCAAGACCGGAAACACGAACGACGGCGTCGGCCATCAGAACATCCTCATGCCGATGCTACTTGGCTTGCCACCCGAGTTGCCGCTGATCTCGCCGGTAATCACGCGGTCGCCCGCCTTGAGAGCGCCGCCAACGACTTCGGTATTTCGGTTGTCGGTGATGCCCAGTTGAACGCTGATCGCTTTCGGCGCCCCGTCGCTGATGACATAGACCGTACCGTTGGCCGTGTCGCCTTTCTTCCGGCCTGGCTTCCCGCCGCCGTTGCCCGGCCCGCCGGGGCGACTTTCAGAAGCCGCTGTTTCAGTCTTGTCCTTGTCAATGGCATCGGCATCGGATGGTTTGAAACGCAGTGCAGCGTTTGGCACCAGCAACGCATCCTGGCGATAATCCACTGCGATATTCACGTAGGCCGTCATGCCTGGCAGCAGAATCTGTTCGGGGTTGGAGAGCGATACGCGAACATTGTAGGTTACGACGTTTTGCAGTGTCGTCGCATTGAGGCGGATCTGTTGCACTTCGCCCTCAAAAGTCCGGCTTGGAAAAGCATCGACGGTAAAGCGAACCGTCTGGCCCGCCTTGATCCTGCCGATGTCGGCTTCCGCAAAGCTCGTGTCGATGCGCATTTCGGAGAGATCCTGGGCAATCTGGAAGAGCGTTGGCGTTTGCAGGCTGGCTGCAACGGTCTGTCCGAGGTCGACGACACGGTTGACCACGATGCCCGACACCGGCGAACGGACGGTTGTGTAGGCGAGGTTGACGCGATCCTTGTCGGCGGCCGCTCGGGCCTGTGCCAGTTGGGCTTCGGCCGATTTGCGCGCCTGCACCGCCTGATCAAGCTCCTGGCGGGAGACGTATTCCTGTTCGAAGAGTGACTTCATGCGCGATTCGTTGGCGCGCGCAAGTTCAAGGGAGGCGTTGACGTTGATGACGTTGGCCGAAGTCTGACGTGATTGCGCGGCAAGCAGTGAACTGTCGAGCTCGAGCAGCGGCTGACCTGCTTCGACCTTGTCGTTGAAATCGACGTAAAGCTTGTTGACGGTACCGGAAACCTGCGTGCCGACATTGACCAGCACAACCGGATTCAGGGTGCCGTTGGCCGAAACCATCTGCGTTAGATCGCCTTTTTCGAGGGTTTGCAACTTGTAGCGTTGTTCGGGCGCCAGTGCCACGTTGCTGCGATACCAGAAGATCCCGCCACCGACAAAGGCAAGGGCAATGAGTGCGATGAGAGTCTTCTTGAGTGTCGGTTTCATTGGGCAGTTGTTCCCGCAGCAGGATTCAGCAGGCTGGCGTCGAGCAGGCCAACGGCCTTGGCCAGAGAGGCGCGAAATACGTGCCAGTCCAGCGTGGCCTGAATGCGTTGCAGCCGGGCGCCCGCCAAGGCGCTCTGTGCGTTCAGCACATCCAGTATATTGCCAACACCGGCCTTGTAGCGGCCGAGTGCGACGCGTTCCGACTGCTCGGCGCTGACCAGCAGATCGGTGCTTGTCTTGATCGCCTGCGTCGCTGTCGTCAGACTTTGGTAGGCGCTCCACACGTCGAGTGCGATCTGCAAGTTGACATTGTCACGCTGAGCGCCAGCTACCTCCGTTTTGGCTTGTGCGGAGCGCACCTGGTAGTTAGTACTGAAGCCGGAAAAGAGCGGCAGCGTGAGCGTAAGACCGATTGCGCTTTCGTTGCCGGTTATGTTGCCGGAGTCAATCCAGGCCGGCCCGGCACTGAGTGATAGTGTTGGCAGGCCGGAAGTGCGCGTGTAGTCAACGCCGGCCTGCGCGGCTTTGAGTTGCGCTTCGGCGGCCTTCAGATCGGGGCGCCGCTGGCGTGCTTCGGCGATCAGGGCGTCAATGTCGCGCTCATACGCGACGCTGGGGGTAATTTCCGGGATGTCGGCGAGCTTCAATGGCTGGCTGGCATCGAGGCCCATCACGTTGGCCAGCGTGCCCATTGCTATCTTGACGATACCTTCGGCCTTGATTCGATTCAGTGTGGCTTGCGACCAGGCCGTCTGCGCCTGCAGGCGGTCGGCCGGCGTGCCGGTGCCGACCCTGTAGCGCACCTCGGCGGCAGTGAGGCTTTCGAGGCTGGCCTTTTCCGATTCCTTTGCGGCAATCACGGCGGCGCGCGCAGCCTGCGCGTTGTAATAGGACTGGAGCGCGGCCAGGAAGATGCTTTGCACCGTGGAGTCCAGCGTCGAGGCGGCGGCACTGAGAAGTTGTCGGGCGTTTTCGAGGTTGGCCGTACGCGCGCCAAAATCGTAAAGCAGCCACGAAAGAGTAAGCGAGGCGCTGCGCAGATTGGTGTTTTCGTCACGGGTATGCACGCGACCCGCGTTTAGCGTGCCGTCCAGATTGGGCAGGAAAGCGGATTGCGCGACACCGACCTGGGCCGCCTGAGCCCGTGCGTTGGCCCAGACCTCCTGAGTTTTCGGGTTCCGGCACAAGGCGAGGTCGACGACTTCAAGTACGCTGTAGATCGTTCCGGCGGGCGGCGCCTGGCACGGGGTGTAGGTTCCGTCTTCCGTCGGGAAGAGTTGTGGGCGAGGCGGCGTGATCTTCCGGGTGTCGAAAGGATCGATCTGCCCAATGGCCATCGCGTCGGGTGAGAGTGCGCCGGTGAGGGTGACAAGGGTCAGCAATGTGGCAATTGAACGCATCGGTTCGTAGAGGGGATCAAATTTTCAGCTAGTATAGCGGCCTTCATTCTTTCCACCTTGCTGCCGGTCTGCCCAGCAGTTATCAAATGTTTCAGACGGTGCCTGCGTGACACGCAGGATA
>NZ_FLQY01000186.1 GCF_900089945.1 Candidatus Propionivibrio aalborgensis
TCCATGCCAAGAACGGTCATTCCGGTCGATTTGATGCGCACGCGCACGGTCCACTCCGGATCCCATGGCGCCTTCGGATTGGCTGGACGCGGCGGGTATGCCAGATTGAGTTCGGGTCCGTAGGCAATCATCCGCACCATTGCGCCCTCGGCAGCACCGAATATGCCGGATGGAATGGCACAGTTCTGAATGCTGGGCGCCAGCACAACCTTTTCACCAATCAATTTCTATCATTTCATTTTCACCCTTGGAGCCCATGGCCGAATTCATCTTGATTTTAGGCATGAAATCGTAGGCATCGCGCAATGCGAAGCGAAGCCCTGCCGGGACGCCTTCGCCACTGACCGCGTGATCGCCTGCGAGGGAAGCACCGTTCGGCACGCGCTGACGGTCACGCTCGTTGGGCCACACCGATCGACCTGCAACAGCTTTGGCACCCCGGTCAGGGGCAAAGCGACCGGTCATGAAACGGGACCATTCGTCAGGACTCGCTCGGGAGAAATCAACTGTTCGCGGCTGACCGGGGCGCACCTTGTCTCCACAGCCCCAGTAGAACATCAGCTTGCCCTTCGGCTTTTCCGTGTCGTCTTCACGTCCTTCAACGGGCTGACTCCCGGCTACCGGAATCAAAGGCAGGCTGTTTCCCATCCGCATGCCGGGTGGAATGGCATGGGCACCCTCAGTACCGGCCCGCTTGTTACGCGTGTAGAGCGCCGTATCCAGCCACTGACCTGGCGATCCGCCACCCATTTTGGTGCCGCCGAAGAACCCCCCGAACATGCCGCCCGCACCGGTGTCGGCATCTTCCATACCGGGAATCGACATACTGTTGGTGGCAACGTCCATCCAGAATTGGGCAACAGGCGGCTTCGACTGGGCGAACGCCGTTCCGGCAATCAGAAGCAGACCGGCAGTAACGGATGTTGCAATACGAATAGACATGCTTGCCTCATTCACAATGAAAGTCTCAGTATAGATCAGGAAGCTGTCCGGCTCTTGTTTGCAGAGGCGAAGGAGCGCACGAACTCCACATTCACGCGAATCCGCCCATTCCAGTTCATAATGGAACGACCCGACGTACGGCCAATTCCGCCCGCAGCGGGAATCTAGACTGAAACGGTTGACAGATTCAAGGGCAGGCGGACCTTCACACAGGTTCCCTTGTCGTCCGGGCAGGCGGTGATCACGATTGAACCGTGGTGGCCGGCAACGATTTCGCGAGCGATCGGCAAACCCAGGCCGCTACCCGCGGCCGTTGCATCCGGCAGGCGGTGAAAGCGCTCGAACACCCTTTCGCGCTCGTGTTCCGGAATTCCGGGACCGTTATCACTGACGTCAATTTCGAGCAGCTCGCCGACGCACGCACAGCGCAGGGTGACCTGCCCTCCGACCGGCGTGAACTTGAGCGCGTTGTCGACCAGATTTGCAATCATCTCCCTGAGCAGCGTTGGGTCGCCAGCGATCACCGAAACATCGCGCTGCACGCCAAAGTCGATCTTCTTCTCGTCGGCGATCCGCAGCCACTCCTCCAGCATGTCATCGATCAGTTTGGCCAGGTCTACCGGCGATGCATTGGCTATCAGATGCTGACCAGCTTCGGCGCGAGCCAGTGCCAGCAGCTGATTGGCCAGTCGGGTTACGCGCTTTACGGATTTGCGCAGATTGTCTGAAATGGTCGGATCTGCCCGTGTGCTGCGCAGCAACTCGATCTGCACCTGAAGGCTGGCGAGCGGGGTTCGCAATTGATGCGCAGCATCCTGCAAGAACTTTCTTTGGGCCAGGTTCGCTTCTCCCAAGCGAGCCAAAAGAGCGTTCAATGCGCGCACGACCTCGCGAATTTCGAGTGGCACATGACTCAGATCAACCGGCGCAAGATCCTGGCCGGACCGTTCGGCAAGCTCTGCTTCCAGGCGGTGTAGCGATGCCAGTCCAGAGCTGATGCCGTAACGCACGACTACTGCTACGGCTGCGAGCAGCAGTAGCACCGCAAGGCCAAAGCCAACCAGCAGATCACGAATCGCGCCATGGCGCTTTCCCAGTGTTTCAGCAACGGTAACGTAGATTCCATGCTCATCGACTATCGGATGAAAGCGCACGCCGCGTATTGCTTGGCCACGGAAGTGGTCGTCAAAAAAAGTAGTGCTGAGTCCGCCGGCCTTGGTCTGGTCGCGCGCCTGAATTTCCGATGGCGGCAATTCAGAAAGGTTGGCCGAAAGAGCGCCGGGGGAAATTTCCGGCGGTGGCAAATCAGCGTCGCCCACGATGATTCTGCCTGAATCATCGCGAACCCTGAAATAGATGCGATCTATCGTATCCGTGCGAAGCAGTGCTTCTGCCTCCGCAGTCAGCCCCATCGTGATTTCGCCATTTTCTACCCGGGCACGGTTGGCGATACCGGTCGCGAGGTTCAACAAGCTTTGATCGTATGCGGTGCTGACCACCTTTTCCGCCGCCTGATATCCGAGCACGACTCCCGTGAACAGTGCGAGCGTGAGGGGGACTACCAACGCATGCAGTAGACTGCGCCGAAGGCTCGCGCCGGCCTCCCGCGTCTTGGAGACCGCACCGGATTCAGAACCTTCCTTACCACTATTCATACGACATCAGGATATCAGACTTGATTCGGCATACATCTCGCCGAATCATTGGGTGCTGGCTGTTTGCCAAGTCTTGTCCGCGACCTCGCTGGCGACTTCCAGACGGTAGCCGAAACCACGCACCGTGCGAATGTTCAGGCCCGCAACTTCCAGACGTCGACGCAAGCGGCAGAGGTATACCTCCAGGGCATTGACGCTTCCGTCGGCCAGCAGACGTTCCTTGGGAACAGAGTGCCCATCGGCCGCGGCAAGGGTAGTGAGCAGATCCCATTCCCGATTGGAAAGAATCAGAGGCTGATCAGCCAAGGAGGCGTGCCGGCCGTCCATGTCGATGGACAATGGGCCAAATTCGACGCGGTGTGTGACGGTATGGGTGCTACGACGGGTAACTGCGCGGATGCGTGCAGTCAATTCGGCAAGCTCGAAGGGCTTCGACAGGTAGTCGTCCGCGCCAAGATCGAGACCGTAGATTCGATCGTCGAGCGCGTCTCGTGCAGTAATCATGATCACCGGAATCAGTTGGCCGCGTTCCCGTATTCGTCGAACTATTTCATAGCCACCCAACCCCGGAAGTCCAACATCGACGAGAACCAGTTCAAAGCTCCGTTCCTGCAACAAACGATCGGCAGCCATGCCGTCGGCTTCCACGACGACGCTATCGCCCTTTCCGGCAAGGAAGGCAGCAATTCCAGCAGACAATTCCGAATCATCTTCTATCAACAGTACATGCATGAAACACCTCGATCGACAACGGAAAAAGGGAAGGAGATCGTGTCAGGAAAACGCGGACGACAGCACGACAGCAGCTGTACCAGTGATTGTACGCGACGACAGTAGTTGGCAGCGTGGGGCGTCAATTCGATTCGCCGCTCTTACGCACGGTACAGGTGCCGGAAACCAATCCGAAAACCATCGTCTCGTAAGCCACCATTAAGAAATGGGCAAGTATTCTGTAAGCTATTGTATTTACGCAATAATTTATATGTCTGTAAGCGCAGCGTAAGCTAAAATTCCTACCGTGGCCTTCGCAGTCATCCCGAATGACTCGACTAACCGTCCCTTTGCGAGGAGGCAGAATGAAAGAAGACGAACTGGTTGCGCGTATTGCAGCCAACCCAAAGTACGAAAAGCTGGTAAGCATGCGCTCCAGCTACAGCATCATCATGACCATCCTGGTGATGTGTATTTACTATGGCTACATTCTCCTGGTTGCTTACGACAAGGAGTTTCTGGCGCAGAAGATGGGCGCCGGCATGGTGACCTCGATCGGCATCCCGATGGGCGTCGGCGTGATCGTTCTGACGATCCTCATCACCAACATCTATGTGCGCCGGGCCAACAGCGAATTTGACACGCTCAATGGCGAAATCATCAGCGAGGCCAACAAACCATGATGACGAAAACGATACGCAACAGCCCAGCAATCTTGCTCGGTTGCCTGATCGCGGGAGTCGCCCTGGCGGCCGGTGGCGATCTCGGCACGACCGTCAAGCAGGCAACCAACTGGACCGCCATCGGCATGTTTGGCGCTTTCGTCATCATGACCCTGTTCATTACCAAGTGGGCGGCCAGCAGGACCAAGACAGCGGCCGACTTCTACACGGCGGGTGGCGGCATTACCGGTTTCCAGAACGGCCTGGTGTTCGCCAACGGCTTCGACGGCCTGATCTTTTCGATCGGCTGGCTGGTCGGCTGGCCGGTAATCACCTTCCTGATGGCGGAGCGCTTGCGGAATCTCGGCAAGTTTACCTTTGCCGACGTCGCTTCCTACCGTTTCGCGCAAACGCCGACGCGCATTTTCGCGGCATGCGGGACGCTGGTCGTCGTGGCCTTCTACATGATCGCGCAGATGGTCGGCGCCGGGCAGTTGATCAAGGTGCTGTTCGGCCTTGAGTATACCTACGCGGTGATGATCGTCGGCGTCCTGATGATGTGCTACGTGTTGTTCGGCGG
>NZ_FLQY01000187.1 GCF_900089945.1 Candidatus Propionivibrio aalborgensis
TCCGGAAAGCCTGGGCGCCGTCAACGCGCTGCTGCTGGCACTGGCTTTCCCTCTGTCCTGGGGAGCGCGCTCGCTACTGCGCGAGCACCGCGTCAACCTGTTTGCGGTGCTGGGCCTGGTCAGTGTCCTGCTCACCGGCGGCATCGGCCTGCTGCAACTGGATACGCAGTGGCTGGCCGTCAAGGAAGCCGCCATTCCCGGCCTGATCGGCCTGGCGGTGGCAATTTCCGCCTACACCCGCAATCCGCTGGTGCGCGTGATCCTGTTCTCCCCGGCGCTCATGGATGTGGAACGGATAAAGCAGGCGCTCGACGAACGCGGCAACCTCGCCATCTTCGAGGTGCGCCTGAAAACAACCACATGGATGCTGGCCGGTTCGTTTTTCTTCTCCGCTGTCATGAACTACATCCTCGCCACCTGGATCGTTACCAGCCCGTCGGGCACGACCGCTTTCAACGAAGAACTGGGGCGACTCACGCTGCTCTCCTATCCCATGATCGCGTTGCCGTCGATGTTGATCATGGCGGCGGCGCTCTACTATCTGGTACGCACGATCCACACGCTCGCCGGATTGAAACTGACGGACGCACTCAAACACTAAACGATTGGAACGTGACCATGAACGCTGAACAGCAGAAATCCATCCTCGCCATTGCCCTGTATGCCGCCTTCGCCGACGGCACCAAGCACGACCGCGAGCGCGAGGAGATTCGCCGCATCGCCGAATCCCTGGGTGGCGAAGCAGGCGCACCCGAACTCGCCCGACTCTACCAGGATGTGCTGCTCAAGCGCGTCAGCCTGGAAGCGGCCACCGCCGGGCTGACCGACCCCGGTGAGCGCCAACTCGCCTATGAAATGGCGGTGTGCGTATGCGATGCCGACGGCCGCCAGAGCGAGGCCGAGCAACGCTTTCTGAATGAACTGAAAGCCTTGTTGAAGCTCGACGCGGGGCAGGCCGCTGCCTTCGAGCGCGATGCCGACGCCATCGTCGAACTCGGCGAGGTCGCAGCGTCAGGCCCGGTGGTGGCGGCGCAGCCGAACGTGAGTGAAGCGGAACTGGACAAGTCCATCCTCAACTACGCGCTGATGAATGGCGCCTTGGAACTGCTGCCGCAGTCCTGGGCGTCGATGGCCATCATCCCCTTGCAGATCAAGATGGTGTACGGCATCGGCCGCGCCCACGGGGTCAGCCTCGACCAGGGCCACATCAAGGAATTCATCGCCGCCGCCGGGGTCGGCCTCACCTCGCAATACCTCGAACAGTTCGGCCGCAAGCTGCTGGGCGGGCTGCTCGGCAAGGCCGCCGGCAAGACTTTCGGCAAGATCGGCGGCGCGGCCACCGGCATGGCCTTCTCCTTCGCCACTACCTACGCGCTGGGGCAGCTTGCCAAACGCTATTACGCCGGCGGGCGGGCGATGAACACGGCAATGCTGAAAGAAACGTTCCAGAACCTGCTCGGCCCCGCCAAACAGATGCAGACGCAATACCTGCCGCAGATCCGGGAGCAGGCGGGCACGCTCGACATGGGCCGGGTGATGGCCATGGTGCGCGGCGCCTGATTAACCCTGAACGCCATGAGTACGAACATGAATGAACATCCGGCAAGCGACGCACGCCAGCGGGTACGCGCCTGGGTCGAGCAGCCGCGCGTGGTCGGGGCCTTGCTGTTGATGATCGTTTACTTCATGACCCTGGAAAGCTGGTCGATGGGCATCGCCCGCCCGGTGATGGAGAACTTCCCTTACGCATGGGCTTTCTTCGTCCCCTTCATCCTGGTGGCGACCTTCACCATGCTTAACCTGTTCAACGCCATGCTTGCGGTCGGCACAACGTCCCCGTCTCCAAACCTCACCGCCAAGGCGAACCCATGAAACGCATCTTTCTCTTCCTCGCCACGAACATGGCCATCGTGCTGGTGCTGTCCGTCACCATGCGCCTCTTGGGCGTCGAGCCCTATCTGAATGCCAACGGACTGAATCTCACGTCGCTGCTGATCTTTGCCGCGGTCATGGGTTTTGGCGGTTCCTTCATCTCGCTGGCCATCTCCAAGTGGTCGGCGAAGAAGGCGATGGGCGTTCGGGTGATCGAGACGCCGGCGAACTCGACGGAGTTCTGGCTGATGGAAGCGGTGCGCACCTACTCGGCGAAATCCGGCATCAAGATGCCCGAGGTGGGCGTTTTCGACACGCCCGAGGTCAACGCCTTCGCCACTGGCATGAGCAAGAACAGTTCCCTGGTGGCGGTTTCCAGCGGCCTGTTGCAGCAGATGTCGAGAAGCGAGGCCGAAGCTGTCATCGGTCACGAAATCGCCCACGTCGCCAACGGCGACATGGTGACGCTGGCGCTGATCCAGGGCGTGGTGAACACCTTCGTCATGTTCCTCTCGCGCGTCATCGGCCATCTGGTCGACCGCGTCGTGTTCAAGACCGAACGCGGCCATGGACCGGCCTTCTTCGTCACCATGATCGTCGCCGAACTGGTGCTCGGCATCCTCGCTTCGATCATCGTCATGTGGTTCTCACGCCAGCGCGAATTCCGCGCCGACCGGGGCGGCGCCGCGCTCGCCGGGCGGCCGCATATGATCGCCGCGCTGGAGCGGTTGAATTCGCTGCATCCCGCACCTCTGCCGGAAAAAATGGCGGCCTTCGGCATCAGCGGTGGCGGCGGCATCAAGCGCCTGTTCATGACCCACCCGCCGCTGGCAGAGCGCATCGCGGCACTGCGCAACGATGCGGGGCATTGATGAAACCCCGACAAAGACCACTGGCCTTGATCGGTGGCGGACTGGCGACCCTTGCCTCCGCACAGTATCGGTTGCCCCCTTTTTTCCGTTTTCCATGAGCAGTTTTCTGTACACCTAAAAGGAGAATCACCATGAAACGTATTGCAATTGCCTTGTTTGCCGTCGTGGTGGGCGTCGGCGCGATGGTTCAGGATGCCGAGGCCAAACGGCTGGGTGGGGGGAAGTCCTCCGGGTTCAACCGTGATTCATCGGTAATGAAACGTGAAGCCGTGCCGGCCAAGCCGGCCGCTGCGCCGACGCAAGCGGCGGCACCCGCCGCTGCCCCGGCTTCCGGGATGAGCCGCTGGATGGGCCCGCTGGCCGGACTGGCGGCCGGTATCGGCCTGGCAGCACTGTTCTCGCATCTGGGCATGGGCGAGGGCATGGCCAGCATCATGACGATGGTGCTGCTCGGCCTGGTCGTCGTGCTGGCCGTGCGCTGGTTCCTGAGGATGCGCCAACCCGCTAGCGCACAGCCGGGCATGCAGTATGCCGGCATGCCCGCTGGCGTGGAACCGCCGCGTGCCAGCGAACCGTTCGTTTCTCCGGTATCCGCCGGTGGCCCGGCCGCAGTTGCGGCAACGACTGCGCCCGCCGCAAATGTTCCCGCCGACTTCGATGTCGAAGGCTTCCTGCGTCAGGCCAAGCTCAACTTCATCCGCTTGCAGGCCGCCAACGACCGCGGCGACATGGAGGATATTCGCCAGTTCTGCAGCCCCGAGATGGCGGCCGAAATCCAGATGCAGTGGCAGGAGCGCAATCAACAGGCGCAAGTCACCGACGTCATGCACCTCGATGCCGAATTGCTCGATGTCAGCACCGAAGCCAACCGGGCATTGGCGAGCGTGCGCTTCTCCGGCCAATTGCGCGAAGAGGTGAATGCTGCGCCGGAAGCCTTTAGTGAAGTCTGGCATCTGACCAAGCCGCTTGATGGCAGCCGCGGCTGGACCATCGCCGGCATACAGCAAAGCTGATGTTCATGCATCGGGTCCGCAGGTGTATTCTTTACCCCATCCTCTGCGGAGCCTGTTTGCATGAGCATCTCCTTCCATGACTTCCTGACATTGCTCGGGGCGGTGGTCTGACATCGCATGCCCGACTCATCTTCCCCCTACAGTCGCCTGGTGCCTTGGCTCGCCTTGGCGGGCCTGACGGCACTGGTCGGCTTAGTGATGTCGCCATTTCTGGCTCCGCTGGCGTGGGCAGGGATCATCGCCTACACTTCCTGGCCGCTGATGGAACGGCTGCGCGGACGCTGTGGCGGGCGCGATACCCTGGCCGCCGGCCTGGCCACCGCGCTGGCGGGACTGACCTTGGTTGTCCCGCTGGTCTGGCTGATATGGCTGGCGCAGGATGAGGTGGGACAGCTCTACCCAGCCGTGCGGTCTTTCGTGGCCGCGCCACCGGAACTGCCTGACTGGCTGACTGGCGCGCCCTGGCTCGGCGACTGGCTGGTGCATCAACGGACTGCATTGCTGGACGATCCGCAAGGCATGATCGTCGCCGCCAAAGCATGGTTCGCCGGCCACGCCAACGAAGTAGCGTCATTCGCTGGCGGACTTGGCAAAAACCTGGCCAAGCTTGCACTCGCGTTGATGACCCTGTTTTTCGTCTACCGCGATGGCGCACGCATGGTGCGCGAACTGCGCCATGTGCTCGCGCGTTTTCTAGGTCCCCGCACCAATGCCTATCTCTCAGCCGCTGGCGCCACCACCCGCGCCGTGGTTTACGGTTTCCTGCTCACGGCTATCGTGCAGGGCGCCCTGGCCGGGCTGGGTTACTGGGTGGCCGGACTGGGCTCGCCCGTGATGCTGGGCATCATCACCGCACTGTTCGCCCTGATTCCGTTCGCCACGCCCATCGCCTGGGGCAGTGCCGGCGCTTGGCTGCTGCTTCAAGGCGAGACCGGAGCGGCCATCGGCGTTTGGCTGTGGGGCGCAGCGGTGGTGAGCCAGATCGACAACGTGTTGCGGCCGATATTCATCAGCAGCATCGGCGACATTCCTTTTCTTCTGGTTCTGTTCGGCGTGCTGGGCGGCATTCTAGCGTTCGGCCTGGTCGGCCTTTTTGCCGGCCCGGTCGTGCTCGCAGTGGCCTGGGCGGTATGGGGGGAGTGGACGGCGCACCTGGATGCCCCGTCGGAACCCGGGTCATGACGCCTTTCGCCTGCGACCTGCTGGCCATGCTCGGTGCGGTGGCCCGCGGGCATCGGCGGCGAACTGTTTCTCAAGGGCGTGCCGAGCGCTGCAACGGCGCTGCGTGTGTCGCGACTGCTGGTCGCGACCGATATCGCCGCCTTCGCTACACCCAGTCCGGACTCACCGTGTCGACGGCCGTGCCTATTGATTCGGCACAATGAAGAATGAACTTTCTGATTATGCTGATGTCGAATTGAGATGGA
>NZ_FLQY01000188.1 GCF_900089945.1 Candidatus Propionivibrio aalborgensis
GGCGCTTACTGCGCTGGGCCACATCACCAAGGCCGAGGTCGAGCAGATGTATGTTGATGACATCCCGCCGACGCAGTGGCGCCTGGCTTGCCAGATGATCGTTCGCGACGAAGACATTCTCGTCGAATATCCGAGCAAGTGACGCTGCCATGAACGGCCCGGACCGCCTCTTCTACCGTAGCTGGCTGCTTGCCGAACTGCTGCTCAGACATGCGGCGGAAGCGGCGGCGGCCGATCCAAACCGGATGTTGCTGGCCAGCCTGATCGCCGGGCAAGCTGCCGGCAAAGGCTGCCTGCCCGCTCATTTTGGCCTCGGCACGGCGCGCGCCGCGCAGATGCTGGCCGAGTATTTTCCCGGTGATGCGCCCTGCGCCACCGAACGGGACGCGCTGGAAATTCCCGAATTCGAGGATCTGCAGAAGCTGCTCCTGGACCATCGTGCCGGCGAACGTGAGTCCGAGCGCTGGATCGCCGATATCGTTGCCACCGCCTGTGCCGGGTCCGACCATCTCTGGCAGGATCTCGGTCTGGGTAGCCGCGACGAGCTGACCTGTCTGATGTGGGTCAACTTTCCGAAACTGGCTCGCGACAATGTCGACGACATGAAGTGGAAGAAGTTTCTTTACCGTCGGTTCTGCTCGCTTGAGGGCATCTACGTTTGCCCGGCACCCTCCTGCGGCGAATGCGTGGACTACGCCAAATGCTTCGGGCCGGAGAACTGACCGCGAGCACGCCCAGGACACGGCGGTTCGTTACTTCGTCGGACGGCAGGTGTTCCCTGCACGCTGAACGCGCCGTCGCGGCCTACCTCGGTCTGGCCATCGGCGATGCGCTGGGCGCCACGGTGGAATTTCTCACGCCCAACGAAATACGCCACCAGTTTGGCGTGCACCGCGACATCACGGGCGGCGGCTGGTTGCGGCTCAAGCCCGGCCAGGTCACCGATGACACCACGATGTCGCTGGCACTCGGCGAAGTCATCCTCAACCACGGCGGTATAGAGGCGATGGCCGTCGCCGAAGCCTTCGACGCCTGGATGCGCGCCAAACCGGTCGACATCGGCAACACTGTGCGCCGCAACCTGATCGCCTTCCGCCAAACGGGCAACCCGGAAGCACCGCCCTCGGAACACGACGCCGGAAACGGCGCAGCAATGCGCGTCTTGCCGGTAGCGCTGGCGTGCTACGGCCAAGCACCGGAAGTGACCCGCCTGGCGAGTCGAGCCCAGGCGCACGTCACGCATCACAACGCGCTCTCCGATGCCGCCTGCGAAACCTTGATTTTGATGGTGCAGGATTTTCTCGGCGCGAGTGATGCCATGGGCCTATGCCGACAGCGGGCAGACGACCTTGTTCGCCAGCATCCGGCATTCGCCTTCGACAAGAAACGCCGCGACAATCCGAGCGGCTACGTCGTCGAAACCATGCAGGCCGTTCTACAGGCATTCCTTACCACAAACCGCTTCGAGGAGTGTCTGATCGACGTGGTCAATCGCGGCGGCGATGCCGACACGACGGGAGCCATTGCCGGCATGCTGGCCGGCGCTCGTTATGGACTGCAGGCGATTCCCGAACCCTGGCTGCATGCACTCGACGAGGCGATCGGTATTCAGTGCACAGATCAGGCACGCAAACTGCTCGCGCTGAACAGAAATTGATACTTCAGTAACGCCAGTCAATCAGCTTCCGCACCCGAGTACATAAACGGCATCATGACCTGCCGACACGTTCGACATCGCTGACTCGTTTTTGCACAGCAACAGGTATCGGCTGGCTACAAGGCGAAGCCAAAAGAACCTCGCAGAATGGCTGCTCCGGGGATTTTTCTACAGCCGGACGCGACCCAAAGGCGACGGTGGTGCGGCGAGAAAGCGGACGTTCAGGAACATCTGAGTTCAGGGACTCTGCGCGGCTTTATCGCGCAGAGTCTCCTGGAACGATGGGTGGACAATCATCACGAACTACCCTGAAGATTCTGGGGGTCTATGTATTGCAGGTAGGCCTCAATCATGGCGCGTGCGATGCCACGGGCCTCCGCTAGTTCGGCTTCGGTTGCATCTCTCAGCACTTCGCCTGTCTTGCCGCGGTGACGCCCCTGACACAACGGTTCGTTGTTGCAGAGTTGACCGAGACGAGACCACTGTGACGCAGTGATGGCAAGTGCTGCTCGCGCGGAGCCCTCACCACCAAACTTGACGGACAGTGCATCACGAATCTCGTACAGATGGACCAACTCATTGTTGGGGTCGCGCACCCCAGCGTCGTAGCTCCGAAGCATTGCGCCTAACAGACCATCAGAAGCACGGTGGGCAGAAACCAACTCTGCGAGGCTCTTCTTCCTTTCGATTCGATCACGCTTTGAGTCCGCAATGACATTGCCATCCTTGTCCGTAACTTGGAAATCAACAGATCCACCAGAAATCACGAAGCATGCAGATTCCAGTTCAATCGACATTTCCCTTCGTCCGTCGGGGTGCACCCGAGTGATTGTCGACTTGGATAGCTCATACGGACGATGAGTGAGCAACTGCACGCCTAAGAATCTGTCGTTCAGGGAATCATGTAGCGCTTGGCGAATAGATGAATTCGAGGTGAATATCGAAGATTCGATCTTCGCCTCCACTTTTCCGTCGGCAATGTTCATGGCGTAGTCGTGACGCAAAATCGCAATCGCTTCCTCGAAGTAGTCAGGTGGTGTGAAGTTCCATTCCAATAGGACAGTTGCACTCATGGGACGTGCCTTTGATCGAATGATAGGTTGAGCATCTATTGCGCATAGATCCGGCTTTCAATCTCTGCATCAAACCACTTAGCAAAACCTTCGGCTACCGTGATTGCGGCAAGAAGCTGCTTTTCAGTAACGTGCAGAGTTGGCGGGATGAACCATGCTCTTTCGTCTTCCTCTGCGTCCGCAAAAAGAGCTGCCTCCCTTTCATCAATGAAGAACGGATGAGGCAACTTCCTTAGGTTCGCATCGTCGTAGTTTATTCTGATGCTGGTTATCGATGACGGGTGCTCAATCCGATTGCGCGCAAGAACGACCTCTTCAAGAAGTCGAAGGTTCTCTTGGCAAGCTTCAAAGTTGATTGCGAAGCGCTGAAAATAGTGAGTTTTGTAGCCGGGGAACCAGCCAATTTTCTTGAACGTTTTCTTCAGAGCTTCATCAATCCGGACGTGACTCTCGCTCACCCATGTTTCGAGGTAGAGATGCAATGCCCCAGCAAGCATTGAAACGCACGAGTAAGCAAGGACGTGAAGAGATTCGTCGGCTTCTATCCATTCTTCGAGGAAAGCCGGCTCGCCATCCTCGCTGTACGGCAGAGCAAATGGCACCTCCTCGGCTTCGATCTTTCGTTTACGCTCTAAGTATGGCGAGGATGCCGTGTCGTAAAGCTGCCGAATGAACTCTAGCCGGCGATTGAAGAAGTACGCAACGTCCATAGCCTGTGCCTAAGATGGGCCACGTTGAAAATCACCGGGCGAAGGCAAGCACAGCTTGCCGGAGGTCCGGTGGATTGTGATTTTAGGCAGCATTTCGATATCTTTTGCCAAAACGTTGTTCTGCGGTGCCTCTCGCAACAACCGGGACAACTTGCTCGATAATGGATGGTTCCCCTTGGCCTTCAAAGGAGAACAACCGATATTCGATGCGAAGAAGGCCAACCGTGGTGTCCTTCATTGCGCCATATGGGGTCGATCCCGTGGCCCAGAAATCATGAACCATGTGATTCATTTTGTATGTGCAATGCTCGGAGTAGGCTACTTCGTCGAAATGCACGGTTGGACCATCAACTATTGCAACCGAGCACTCAATCTTATTGAGATATGCGGACAGACGGAACCCGATGTCGGTGTTGATCATGAGATAGCTGCGCAAACGAACAGAAGCTGTACCGTCCTTCTTCCGGTACAGGCGAATAGATGTGTCCGCGAGTCGGAGCATTTGATGCTGCCTAGCTTTTGTTGTTATAGGGAGACAGTTTTGCTGCATAACTCCAGCGCCTGCTCCCTAACTCGGCGCAGCTACTTTCCCTTAAAACCTCATCACGACAGGGTTCTCAGTACCCGAGATCCGTTTTCATACAGCTAAATATATCGCGAAAAGCAGCACGACAAATTGTCGCTTATCCCCATGCACCCAGAACTCTTCAGTGATTACATTGGGAGGTTTCCTAGAAGGAACGCTTGTGGCCGGCACCCGCCTGACAACATGATTTTGGTATATGCGTAGGCCTACGCGTAGCGCGCCGCGGACGGTGGTCGTCCCATTGTTCCGGTCAAAATCGCGAAAAATGGTCGTTCAACGCCGCGCATTCCTTTCCTCTCAGAAATTCGTGTCTTCACCTTCCGCGCGAACTGTCACAGATACCGTGGCAGCTGGGCGATCGAGTCCAGAACAGCATCAGGAGTAATGGGGGACGCGCTCACATACTCCTGCCGGTATTTGCCCGTCCGAACCAGAATTCCCCGTAGTCCGCACTTTTGTGCCCCTCCCACGTCCGCGTCGATATCGTCCCCGATCATCACGATCTCGTCCTTGGGGCAATCCAGTTCTTGCACAGCGGCCTGAAAAAAAGCGGGAGAAGGCTTTCCGATAACGGTGGCCTCTTTCCCGGTGGCGTATTCCAATGCCGCAACGAAGGCGCCGATATCCACCTGGAGTCCTTCCGGTGTTTGCCAATATTTTGCTTTGTGGAGCGCAATCAACTCCGCGCCTGCCATGACCATCTGAAACACCTGATTCACCAGATCATACGTCCAGGCGCGGCCGATATCGCCAATCACAACCGCCTCCGGAGCGGTCTGCGACGTCGGAAATTCGCGGAACTCCTCCCGGATGGCATCGGCCACCAGGAAATGGCACGAACGGAACTGTCGATGACGCAAGTACACCTGCGCCGCAGCGGGAGCACTCAGGATGTGCTTCGGTTCGATCGGGAATCCCAGGGCCTGCAATTTGTGCGCTAGCGCGTCCCGCGCTTGAGTGGTGGTATTGGTCACGTAGCGGTGCGGGATATGCCGCTCCTGGACGGCGCGTATCGCGTCGTATGCGCCGTCAATGACCTGATTGCCGACATACAACACGCCGTCAAGGTCGAACAGGATTCCGC
>NZ_FLQY01000189.1 GCF_900089945.1 Candidatus Propionivibrio aalborgensis
TGTACAAGGATCATAACCATTATCGACTATTTTGTAACTATATTGATGGAACTAACTACTAGATTTGCCTGCAGGTTGAGGCCCGAACGAGTAAAAGGACATACGTGTGATCACCTACTGGTTTCACGGTATGCTGGTATCTGCGCTCAGGAAGATTTCTTATTTGCCATGTCGTGCTGCTGGTCTGAACGTCGTTGGCAGCTCTTCGGCATCGGAGAGGGGCCGGACAGGTCGATACGTCCTTGAGTTGGGGCAACATGAGGCCGCTATACTTATGCAAACGACGTTTCTCCAGTACAGTAAAGAAAGGCTGTTTCTTAACCAGCTCAAGAGTGTTTGCTGAAACCGGGGAGATTCAACGGGTGCCCCGTGGAGGGTAACTGCAGGACTGATTTTTGACGGTGGCAGGAGTGCATTGTGTGGTACTGGCATTTATGGGGTCGCTATACTCGGCGTATAGCTTCTTCGTACCGCTTAAACCTTCCATTGAATTCGAGGCCTGACGCCTCTGATTCCAGCCAAATGCCCACGATCACTGCCAGGCTCTAATCGCCAGGATTTGATTGCGCTGGAAGCACTTCGATATGCGTATTCCGGGCCTGGTGAGAGTGTGGAGAAAAACGAGTTGAAGCGTATGATGGGCGCTTGGTGTCGACGTCAAATGACCAATGAACCAGCCTCTTAAACCTTCTTCCACAACGCGGCGGCTTACTCCCGCCCGTGTCGCCATACTGTATGCGGCACTGGCTTTGTTTGGGGTTATGGTATTTGGCACCCTGCTCACATACGGCTTCGACGATCCGGTGATGCAGGGGCGAATCGAACTGGCCAAGGATATGCTGTTCGTTCTGGTGACCAGCATTCTGTTTTTTTTCCTGCTCAAGCAGTGGCGAGATCCCATACCGGTCCAGAATGCCCCTTCTGCAAGCTCAATACGCTCAACAAGTTCGCCCATTCGCCGTTGGGAAGACTTGCCGGGCAAGTTGCCCTGGCAAGTGCTGGCTTGTGTGGGTTTGTTGGCATTGGTGCCTTTGGTTGGGTTTGTCGTGGTCAAAGTGAATGCCCCGCACTTCGAGCATGAGGCTTATGAAGATCTGCAAGCCATTGTTGATCTCAAAGCCGAACAAGTTGAAAACTGGGTCGCCGAACGTGAAAGCGATGCTCTGGTCATCATGGCGCAAGCGGGTTTGCCCGAGCAGGTGTTCGATTTGCAGGTGCCTGGCGGGAGCAAACTGGAGGATAAGCTTCGCGAGCGTCTGGCGATTACCATGAGCGCAATGCATATCGAGGCACTGTCGTTGATCGATGCGCAAGGGAAACAGCTCATGGCGTTGGGGCCGACACGACAGTGGTCGCCACAGATGCCCTTGCTGCTGCCTTGGGCGCTGGCCAGCGCCCGACCACAGCGCAGCGCAATCTTCGTCGATGCCGAAGGCCATAGCGCTCTCGACCTCGTCGTGCCTCTGTTCAAGACGGATACAGGTGAGTTGCAGCCCGTGGGCTTCGTGGTCATATATATATCGCTTGAACGCTTCCTGTTTCCCTATATCCAGCGCTGGCCGGCCGGCAGCCCGAGCGGAGAAACCCTGCTCGTCCGCCGCGATGGCGATTCGGCGATCTGTCTCACGGACCTTCGCCACAAACAGGACGGTGACGCTGCCAAACGCGTGCCCATGAGCAGAACGGAGTTGCCTGCCGTCGTGGCGATCAACACCGCGCACCCGGGTACGACTCAGGGTATCGACTATCGGGGCGCGGCGGTTCTGGCGGCTTTTCGTCCAGTGACAGGTACCGACTGGGTTCTTTTGGCCAAGCTCGACCGCGATGAGGTTCTCAAGCCGCTACATGTTCTGGTGTCTTGGATCAGTCTGATCGCCTTGCTTTCCTTCGTCATTCTTGGCGCAGTGATGCTGCTGTTGTGGCGCCAGCGCGGCCGCACCCTGCAACTGGAGGTGCAGGCGAACTCGGACCGGTTGCTACGGCGGTTCTTTGATCTGCCGTTCATCGGCATCGCCGTGAGTTCGCCGACCAGCAAGCACTGGGTGCAATTCAATGACCGTCTGTGCGAAATTCTCGGTTATCCGCGCGAGGACTTGATCCGCATCACCTTGGCCGAAATGACGCATCCGGATGACCTTGGCGTTGATGTCGCCGAGTTCGAGCGGGTCATGCGCGGCGAATCCGAGGGATACGCGCTGGACAAGCGATTCATCCGCAAGGATGGGTCGACGGTGTTTGCGTCCCTTGATGTCAAGTGCGTACGCCAGGCCGATGGCACGCCAGAATACTTCATTGCCACGGTACAGGACATTACCGCGCGCAAGCAGGCCGAAGCCAGAATTCTTCGCCTGACGCGCATGTATTCCGCCTTGAGCGAATGCAACCAGGCCATTGTGCGTTGCACCAGTCAGGAAGAACTGTTCCCGCAAATCTGCCGTTTCGCCGTTGAGTACGGCGGCATGAAGCTGGCCTGGGTCGGGCTGCTTGATCACGACACCCAGCTTGTTCGGCCATCCGCGACCTACGGAGAAGGCGCCGATTTTCTGCATCGTACGCAGGTTTCCGCCGATGCCGACAGTCCGTATGGCAAGGGCGCAACGGGAACCGCGATACGCGAGCGCCGGCCCGTCTGGATCCTGGACTACCTGGCCGATCCGCGCACAGCGGCGTGGCATGAGCACGCCGCGCAAGCAGGTTGGGGAGCGGTGGGCGCCCTGCCGCTGACCAGGCGGGATGAAGTGGTTGGTGCCTTGATTATCTACGCCAACACGGGCGACACCTTCGATGTGGAAGTTCGCGATTTGCTCGTTGAAATGGCGTACGACATCAGCTTTGCCTTGACGTATTTTGCCAAGGACGCCGAGAGAAGGCAGATGGAAACGGCGTTGCGCGAGAGTGAAAGCCGTTTTCGCGATCTTTATGAGAATGCTCCGCTGGCCTACCAGTCGCTGGATCTCGTCGGGAACATTCTGGACGTGAACGAGGCCTGGCTGAACATGCTCGGACGGACCCGCGACGAGGTTATCGGGCGCTTCGTCGGCGACTTCATGACCGATGTCTCGGTCGATACGATGGAGCTTGAATATCCGAATTTCCAGCATACCGGGAGCGTCGACGGGCCGCTGTTCCAGTTCGTCCGTCGTGACGGGACGCACCGGCTATTGATGGTGAATGGGCGGATCAGTCGTGACAAGGAAGGAAACTTCCTGCAGACACATTGCATCCTGACCGATTTGACTGAACGTCAGAAGGCCGAGGAGCAGCTCACGCTTGCCGCCAAGGTGTTCGAACAGAGCGCCGAGGGGATCATTGTCACCGATGCCGATCTGAATATCCTGATGGTCAACCGGGCGTTCTCCGAGATCACGGGCTATAGCGCGATCGAGGTACTGGGGAAGAATCCGCGCATGCTTGCCTCGGGACATCATGACCTGCATTTTTACCGGGCCTTATGGTATGCCGTTTGCACGGAAGGTCACTGGCAGGGTGAATTGTGGAACCGGCGCAAGGACGGCAACATTTGCCCGGAATCGGCCACGATCAGCCAGGTGCGCGACAGCAACGGCAAGGTCAGCCACTACGTGGGCATATTCAGCGATATCTCCGAAGACAAGGCGAACGAGGCGCACATTCATCGCCTGGCCCATTTCGACGCGCTCACGGGCCTGCCGAACCGTAACCTGCTGGCCGGCCGTGTCAGTCAGGCGCTGAGCATGGCGGAACGCGACGGCGAATCGCTGGCGCTGGTTTTCCTCGACCTTGACCGCTTCAAGAATGTCAACGATTCGCTCGGGCACCGTGTTGGCGATGAATTGTTGATTCAGGTCGCCTGGCGTCTACAGTCGACCTTGCGTGACGAGGATACGGTTTCTCGCCTGGGCGGCGATGAATTCGTCCTGGTGTTGCCGGGTGCCAGCGTGGATGGCGCCGCCCACGTTGCGGAAAAACTGTTGAAAACGCTGTCCCAACCCTACCGTGTCGAGCAGCACGAACTGACCATCACCCCATCGCTGGGCATCGCCATGTACCCCGCCGACGGAGCGACCTACGAAGCCCTGTCCATGTGTGCCGACGCGGCCATGTACAGGGCCAAGCATGGCGGGCGCCATACCTTCCGTTTTTTCACCCGGGAGATGCAGGATCGTTCGGATCGGGCGCTGCAACTGGAAAATTTCTTGCGAAATGCGCTTGAGCTGGATCAGCTCGAGCTGCACTACCAGCCCCAGATCTCGCTGGAAAGCGGCGGAATCATTGGCGTTGAAGCGCTGCTGCGCTGGCGGCATCCTGAGTTGGGCAGTGTTGCCCCTGGTGACTTCATTCCCGTTGCCGAGGATAGCGGCCTGATCCTGCCGATTGGCGAATGGGTGCTGCGGACGGCCATTCGCCAGATGAAAGCGTGGATAGATGCCGGTCTGTCGCCAATGGTGATGGCAGTCAATCTTTCAGTGGTCCAGTTTCGGCAGGCCAAGCTTCCGGAATTGGTGACGCAGATCCTTGATGAATTCAAGCTACCGGCGCACTGCCTCGAACTGGAGCTGACCGAGGGTGTGGCAATGGAGGATCCGCCCGCTGCCGTTGCTGTGATGAACGATCTGTACGAGCGCGGAATTCGCATGTCGATTGACGATTTTGGCACCGGCTATTCCTCGTTGAGTTACCTCAAGCGCTTCAAGGTCTACAAGCTGAAGATCGACCAGTCCTTTGTGTGCGACATTTCCAGCGATCCGGAAGATGCGGCGATTGTCGACGCGATTATCGGCCTGTCCGGAAGCCTGGGTCTGCAGACGATTGCCGAGGGTGTCGAGACAGCGGAACAGGTCGCTTTCCTGCGCGACAAGGGATGCGACGAAGTACAGGGCTACTTCTTCGCCAGACCCATGCCGGCAGAACAGTTCGAGGCTTTCGTCCGCGACTATCGTCCGGTGAAATGATTTCGATCAGCGAGTTTCGTTCAACGAGTTTCAGTCAACGCTCGGCGACCCAACGCAGCAGCGCATCCATCGCCGGTTTGCCCATGCGTGACTTCGGGTCGTTGATCAGAAAGACCACCACCCAGCGTTGGTCGTTGCTGTCCAGAACGTAGCCGGCAATTGCTCGCACACCCTCCAGATAGCCGGTTTTCAGATGGGCGCGTCCAGCGGCAGCGCTGTTGCCCAGCCGTTTTTTCAGCGTGCCGTCGATGCCGGCAAGCGGCAGTGAGGATATCAGCTCCGGCATCACCGGGCTTTTCCAGGCGGCGAGCAGCAACTGGCTCAAGCCGTCGGCCGAGACGCGATCGCTGCGCGATAGCCCCGATCCGTTGTCGATCACCAGCGCCGGCAGCTTCAACTTCTTGTCGTCCAGCCATTCCTCGATTCGTTGGCGTGCGCCTTCCGCTGTTGCGGGGCGTTTGGCAGCCAGGGTCAAGAACAGCTGGCGGGCCATTACATTGTTGCTGTACTTGTTTATTTCGCGGACGACTTCGCTGAGTGGCGGCGATTCCTGAATGGCGAGTATGCGGGCGGCGGCTGGTGTCAAACCATCACGCGTCTTGCCGCTCAGGCTTCCTCCAAGTTCGCGCCAAAGGGCACGAAAAAGGCGATCGACCTGCACATTCGCTGACCACGGCGAAAGATTCAGTGCCTTGTCACCGCAATTTGCGGAGAGGCTGCCCGCGAGTTCGATGCCTTCGTCATCGGCCTTGACCTTGATGCGTTCACGCCAGTCGCCACAGGCGTCACGGGTCAGTGCCAGACGGTTCTCGATACGCAGGTCTTCACTCGGTGTTTCGGTGACCACGCCAACGGCATTTTGTGCTGCGTCAGGGCTCAGGGTCAGACGCAGGCTCTTGAGGTTGACCAGCAAGGCGTCCGGGCCAGCGTTGTAGGGACGCAGCGGTTCGTTGTCGAACTCGGCCGGGTTGTGTATCGGCAAAGCGAAGGCGCTGCGGTCAAGTATCAGGTCGCCGCCAATATTGGTAACACCGCGAACGCGCAACTGGCGCAGCAGCAGCCAGAATTGCTCGAGGGCAAGCCGCGGGTCGCCGCTACCACGCAAGTAGAGGTTGCCGCTCAGCTGTCCCTTGATGGCCAGTGAATCCGCCAGAGCTTCCGTCTTCCAGGTGTAGGCCGGACCGAGCAGTTCAAGCGCAGCGTAGGTGGTAACCAGCTTCATCGCCGACGCCGGATTCATTGCCTGCAGGGCGTTATGCCGGATGAGGGGACGGTCGGCGTCAACTCCTTGCACGACAACAGCCACGCTGCGCAGAGGAATACCGGCCTCTTGCAAAGCGCGGGTGACCGCAGGCGGCAATTCGGCGCTGAAAGCGCCAGGCGCCTGTGCCAGCAAAAGCAGAGCAACTGTCAGCAGGAACGTTGGGAAATGCCGTTTAAAGTAATG
>NZ_FLQY01000190.1 GCF_900089945.1 Candidatus Propionivibrio aalborgensis
CGAACTCGCCGCCAGGCCGCGCTGGCTGGTGCTCAACAAACTGGATCTGATTCCCGAAGAAGATCGGGAAGAACGTGTTGCCAACTTCCTGCAAGCCTACAACAACGGCATGCCAATGGCAGCCTCATGCTTCAAAATCAGCGCCATAAATGGCACAGGCTGCCGCCAACTGATTTACGCGTTGCAGGATGCGCTTGAGGAAATGGGCAGGACGAAGCAAGATACAAATCTCGCCAATAGCCGTGGGTTGATCGATGAAGACAATGACGCTGGATACGCTACGCGCGATGCGTGAGGAAATTCTTGCCCTTGCAGATCGCCATAAAGCGGAACAAGTAAGGGTGTTTGGCTCGGTTGCGCGTGGCGAAGCCTCCCCAGAAAGCGACGTCGACCTTCTGGTCCATTTTCGCTCAGGCGCCTCCTTGCTCGACCTAATCGGATTGCGACAAGGCGCATCGGATTTGATGCAGGCGCGCGTCGATATCGTCTCTGACGATGTCATTTCACCTTATCTGGTCAATCGCATTCTTGGTGAAGCGATCCCGCTATGAGCAGCAAAGACCCAAACGTCTTCCTTGCGCATGCCAGGGATTGCCTTGTTCGTGTACAGGACTACGCCGTTGAAGGTGAAACTTTCTTTCTTCGAGATCGTAAAACCCAGGATGCCATTTACCGGAATCTTGAAATCGTCGGCCAGTGCATCAAGGATGCTGGCGTCGATTCACTGCGCTCGACCCATCCGGAAGTCGATTGGCGCACCATTGCCGACTTCCGCAATGTACTCGCTCATGCTTACCAAAGTGTAAAACCAGAGATGGTATGGGCCATCATTGCGACAGAAACACCGCGATTGCTTGACGCACTTAACCGCATTCTCGACGGTTGGAAGCCATGACTTCCATTACCAAATCAAAACGATTCGTCATCAAAGTGGGCTCCGCGCTCGTCACCAACAATGGCCGGGGGCTTGATTTGTCCGCTATCAACGAATGGGCGCGGCAGATTGCCGTGTTGCGCCAGAACAACAAGGAAGTACTGCTTGTCTCTTCCGGCGCCATTGCCTGTGGCATGCAGCGCCTTGGTTTGAGCATCCGGCCGAGTGCCGTGCATGCCTTGCAAGCGTGTGCCGCCGTTGGCCAAATGGGGCTGGTACAAGTCTATGAGCGCGCCTTCGCCAGTCACGGACTGCACACGGCACAGGTGCTGCTTACCCACGACGACCTAGCCGACCGCAAACGCTACCTCAATGCCCGTTCGGCCTTGACGACGCTCCTTGAATATGGCGTCGTGCCGATCATCAACGAGAACGACACCGTAGTTACCGACGAAATCAAGTTTGGCGACAACGATACGCTGGGCGCACTGGTCGCCAACCTGGTCGATGCCGACTGCCTGATCATTCTCACCGACCAGCAGGGGCTATTTACGGCCGACCCGCGCAAGGATCCGGCGGCAACACTGATCAGTGAAGCCGTCGCCGGAGAACCCCGGCTGGAAGCCATGGCCGGCGGCGCCGGCTCGTCAATCGGCAAAGGCGGCATGATCACCAAGGTGCTGGCCGCGAAACGTGCGGCACGCAGTGGCGCACACACCGCAATTGCCAATGGCAACGAGCCCGACGTGATGCCGCGACTGGCTGACGGAGAATCGATTGGCACCCTGCTGGTCGCGCAAACGCAGCCCTTGGCTGCCCGCAAGCAGTGGCTGGCCGATCACCTGCAGTTGACAGGGAAACTGGTACTCGACGAGGGTGCGATCAAGGCCCTGCGCGGAGGTCGCAGCCTGCTGCCGGTCGGCGTGCGCAAAGTTATCGGGGAATTCGAGCGCGGCGCGGCAGTGGCCTGTGTGTCACCCGAAGGCGCTGAAATCGCTCGCGGCCTGGTCAATTATCCGGCCAATGAAACCCGCCGCATTGCCGGCAAGCCATCAAACAACATCGAAAGCATTCTCGGCTACATTGACGAGCCGGAGCTGATTCACCGCGATAATTTGATTCTGCTTTCCTGATTCTGGTCACCTGATTCGGAAACATTGGCGTCAAACGCAGACGACAATTCCACTGGATTCTGTAAACAAAAAAAACGGGCGCCGAAGCGCCCGTTTTTACATTTCTAAGAGACCGAAATCAAATTAGAAAGAGTGCGTGACACCAGCAACGAATGTGTTGTTGTTCTCACCGATGAATCTCGTGTTTTTGACGGGGCCAGCAGCGTTCAGAGTATCGTTGTCGTTACCGGCATAGGTATAGGCGGTGTACAAGGTCGTGCGCTTGGACAGCGAGTGCTGGTAGGCCAGCGACCACGAACTCGAACTACCCGCGCCGCTACGGTCCCAACTCACGTCAGCATAGCCAAGCGAGACTTTGCCGTTAGTGAACACGGGCGCCGATGCACCGATAGACCAGACCCGGTTGCTGGCTTCTTGTGCCGAAGTACCATTGTTGTCGTTCTGATCAAGATAGGTAGCATAAAGCTTGACGACCTTGAAGTCGTAAGTTCCACCCAAGGCCCACTCATTAACCGAATCCTGAGTCGCAGCCGATGAGGCGATAAGTGTGCTGGTGATGCCCTGACGGGATTGATAAACGACGTCAAGATTCAGCGGACCGTTGGCGTAGTTCAAGCCGGCGCCCCAGAAACCATCATTGCCCTGGCTAACGCCGTTGGTCGTCGAACCGCCGCCTTCGCCATAACCATAGATGGCATTGGCGGTGAAGCCGGACCAATTCGGGCTGGCGTAGGTAACCGCGTTGTTGATACGAGCA
>NZ_FLQY01000191.1 GCF_900089945.1 Candidatus Propionivibrio aalborgensis
GCTAGGCTTGGGTTACGAAACCAAAGTGTTCGAATGGGCCACAGCTCCCAGCATGGTTATGAAGAATGACGCTTCTCTCAGCATCTCAACAACTGCGAGAAGGTGTGCTTGCGCTGTAGCTGGGGTAGTCGCTACAGGAACTGACTTCCCGGTTGACAGACCATCGCCTCGTCCTTAGGCAATTTCGTGCTGCCCAATGTGGTACAACCCGCATTCACGCATCCGAAACCAGTTACGTAGTTTCCACAATAGCCGGCCTGGGCTGTTTTTGTGATAGTACCGTCGCGTGTCGGGATTTTCCCGATTCTCGTTAACGTGTTAGATGGAGGAGATTCATAATATGAAAGCTTCAAAACTGCTTTTCGGTCTGGTAGCCGTCTTCCTTTCTGCTGTTCCGCCGCTCGCTTCCGCACAAGAACCGATCGTCATCAAGTTCAGTCACGTCGTCGCCAACGACACGCCCAAGGGCAAGGCGGCGGATTTCTTCGCCAAGAAGGCGGGCGAACTGACCAAGGGTAAGGTCAAGGTCGAGGTCTATGCCAATTCCACGCTGTACAAGGACAAGGAAGAAATGGAAGCGCTGCAACTCGGTGCGGTGCAGATGCTGGCACCCTCCCTCGCCAAGTTCGGTCCGCTCGGCTTGAAGGAGTTCGAATTATTCGACCTCCCGTATATCTTCGACGACTACAAGGAACTGCACTTGATTACCACGGGTCCGGTGGGCAAGGCCTTGCTGAAGAAGCTCGAAACCCGCGGCCTGGTCGGTCTCGCGTATTGGGATAACGGCTTCAAGGTGATGAGCGCGAACAAGCCGATCAATATGCCTGAAGACTACAAGGGGCTGAAGATGCGCATCCAGTCATCCGAAGTGCTCGACGCCCAGATGCGGGCGGTGGGAGCGATCCCGCAGAAGATGGCCTTCTCCGAGGTCTATCAGGCCCTGCAGACCGGTGTGGTCGATGGAACCGAGAATCCACCTTCCAATCTCTACACACAGAAGATGCATGAGGTACAGAAGTTCGTGGTGATGACCAACCATGGCTATCTTGGCTATGCGGTGATTACCAACAAGAAGTTCTGGGACGGTCTACCCTCGGATATTCGGACGGCTCTGGAAAGCGCCATGGATCAAGCCACGGCCTACGCCAACAAGATCGCTCAGGAAGAGAACGATATCGCCATGGCCGAGGTGCGCAAGTCGGGCAAGAGCCAGGTGACGACACCGACCGCCGAGCAGAAGAAGGCACTGAAGAAGGCGCTGGTACCGGTGCACGAGAAGATGTCCGGCCGCATCGGCAAAGAGAATATCGAAGCCGTATACAAGGCGACCAACTTCGACCCAAGCAAGCTTTAATCGATACGCATTGTGAGAGGGCGAAAGCCCCCTCGCTTTTTATAGTCGATACGCATTGTGAGGGGGCGAGAGTCCCCTCACTTTTTTGGGGGCTGGAATCATGAAATTTCTGGATCACCTGGAGGAATGGCTGATCACCTTCCTCATTGGC
>NZ_FLQY01000192.1 GCF_900089945.1 Candidatus Propionivibrio aalborgensis
TACAACCCGGCTCATCTCGCTACCGCTTTGCATCTGAGAGAGATTTGATGCTCCAGCCCTGCGAGATAGGCCACTATCGCCGCGTCGGCTTAGCGGTTGCGCTATACTCTCGCGAAAAACACAACATCGTGTCCGACAGGGAATTCACATAGCATGAATGAACGCGAAATTGACCAGGAGTTGGTCAAGCGAGCACAGGCAGGCGACAAGCAAAGTTTCGATCGGCTGGTTGAAAAGTACCAGCGCAAGCTTGGACGACTTCTATCGCGCTTTGTTCGCGACCACGCTGAAGTTGAAGACGTCGCACAGGAGGCGTTCATCAAGGCCTATCGCGCGCTGCCATCGTTTCGCGGCGAGAGCGCGTTCTATACCTGGCTATACCGAATCGGTATCAATACGGCCAAGAACTATCTTGTCGCAAAAGGTCGTCGCGCCCCGACATCAACTGACTTTGATGCTGATCAGGCGGAGTCCTTCGATGACGCAGATCAACTGCGCGATAACAATACCCCCGAGCGATTGTTGCAGTCCAAGCAGCTCGGGCAAACGGTCAATGCCGCGATGGAAGCGCTACCGGAAGAGCTGCGCAATGCAATTGTATTGCGTGAAATCGAAGGCCTGAGCTATGAGGAGATTGCTGAAGAAATGAACTGTCCGATAGGCACGGTGCGCTCGCGTATTTTCCGTGCACGTGAGGCCGTGGCAGAAAAGCTGAAACCTTTGCTGGATACGGCTACGGATCACAGGTGGTAGACTAGGCCGATGCGTCATCACGCCATGTTCAATATACCGTCAGGCGGACCCGATCCAGGGAATACGAATGATTGATGTGCCTGGAAAGATTTTCGCGCTTGATGGCGATTATGCGATTGTCCGAGTGCAAGAATCGGGATGCGGACGCTGTCATGAAACCGGCGGTTGTGGCGGAACCAACATCGCCACGTTGTTTTGCCATGCGCCACGAAGCTTCCGTGTATTGAACCCTGGCAACTCGGCCATTGGCGACAGCGTAAGCATAGTGATTGACGAAGGCGCTGTTCGACGTAGTGCCGCACTCGCTTACGGATTGCCGCTGCTGCTATTGTTCATCGGCGCACTTGGCGGATCGGCGCTGGCCGGGGAAACCGGCGCTATCGTCGGGTCGGTCAGTGGCTTGTTTTTCTCATGGCTGGCGATGCGTTTTGCTCTACTTCGAGGTACGCCCGACCAGCGTTCGCAGCCCTATATCAGATCTTGATTTCAGTTCATCGATCCAGAATTTCCGGCCAGGCAAAACGGACTCACAGGAGGCATTTGTCACCATGAAGCAGCTTGTGACGGCATTTTTCATTGCTTTTATTTCATTGACTGCGCAGGCGCAGAATAGAGCCTTGCCTGATTTTACGGAGCTTGTCGAAAAGCAGGGGCCGGCCGTCGTAAATATCAGTACAACACAGGTGGTTCGTGGTTTTGGGCGTGGTGTTCAGCCCTTCCCGTTTGACGAAGATGACCCGACGTCTGATTTCTTTCGGCGCTTCTTTCCGCGTCAACCCGGAATGCCTGGTACGCCTGGCGTTCCCCGGGAGTTCGAAAGTCGCTCGCTGGGTTCCGGTTTCATTATCAGTGCCGATGGTTTCATTCTGACCAATGCTCATCTGGTCGAATCGGCAGATGAAATCTTCGTTCGATTAACCGACAAGCGGGAATTCAAGGCCAAAGTCATCGGCTCCGACAAGCGGACAGATGTTGCGCTGATCAAGATCGTGGCTACCAATCTGCCCACGGTACGCCTGGGTGATCCGGGGATTCTCAGGGTGGGCGAGTGGGTTGTAGCGATAGGCTCTCCCTTCGGTTTCGACAACAGTGTCACAGCCGGCATCATCAGTGCCAAAGGACGCTCTTTGCCCCAAGAGAATTTTGTTCCCTTCCTTCAGACCGATGTGGCGATCAATCCGGGCAATTCCGGAGGCCCCCTGTTCAACATGAAGGGCGAAGTGGTTGGGATCAATTCGCAGATATACAGTCGATCCGGCGGGTTCATGGGCATCTCGTTTGCTATCCCGATTGACGTGGCAATGGACATCCAGAACCAACTCAGGGTCAGCGGCAGAATTCGCCGTGGCCGAATCGGTGTCGTCATTCAGGAAGTAACCAAAGAGCTGGCCGAATCCTTCGGGTTAAGCAAACCACAGGGTGCTGTCGTCAATGCAGTCGAACGTGGAGGACCCGCTGATAAGGCCGGAGTCGAACCCGGTGATGTCATCCTCAAGTTTGACGGCAAGCCGGTTGTCAACTCGGGCGATTTGCCGCGAATCGTGGGCTCCAGCAAACCAGGAGCGAGTGCGCCCATGCAAGTATGGCGCAAGGGCTCCGTGCGGGATCTGACGGTTGTCGTCGGTGAAACGCCGGAAGAAAAGGCGATGGCCAGAAACGGAAAAAACCCCAGGTCAACTGAGCAGGCGGCCAATCGACTGGGCCTGGTCGTTTCGGAACTAAGCCCTGAACGACAACGCGAACTGAGAATCAGTGGAGGCTTGCTGGTCGAGGATGTTCGTGGCAACGTCGTTCGGGCCGATTTGCAACCTGGCGATATCATCCTGGCACTCATTGCACGGGGCGAAAGTTCCGAAATCAGGAGCGTTGATCAGTTCAACAAGCTGCTAGCACAATTTGACAAGGCATCCACCATTACCTTGCTGGTTAAACGCGGGGAGTTGCAGACCTTTATCACCATAAAGGGACTGCCCGAAAAGAAGGCTGGATGACGTGACAAAACTGACGCTGATCTCGCGGACGTATTGCCATCTCTGCCACGAAATGGAGTTGGCCTTGCTTCCGCTTGCGGCTGAATTCGGGGTTGACGTTGATGTTGTCGATGTGGATGCCGATCCCAGGCTTGAAGCGCTATATGATGAATTGGTTCCAGTACTGCTGCATGAGGGAACCGAGCTCTGTCATTACCGCCTCGAAGATGCCAAACTCCGTGATTATTTGAGCAAAATCCGCTAAAATCCGCGCCTTCTGGCAGATCAAACAAAGGGTGCCCGCCGGCACCCTTTTTTTCAGGCGCGGCCTTGCCGCGGCAGTGCAAACACGATGCAAATGCAACACATCCGCAACTTCTCGATCATCGCCCATATCGACCACGGCAAATCAACGCTTGCCGACCGCATCATCCATCTTTGCGGTGGATTGTCCGACCGCGAAATGGAAGCGCAAGTGCTCGATTCGATGGATATCGAACGTGAGCGAGGTATAACCATCAAGGCGCAGACCGCTGCGTTGCAGTACAAATCGCACAGCGGCGCAATATACAATCTGAACCTCATCGACACGCCGGGACACGTCGACTTTTCCTACGAAGTGTCGCGTTCGCTTTCTGCGTGCGAGGGCGCCTTGCTGGTTGTCGATGCGTCGCAAGGCGTCGAAGCACAGACGGTAGCCAACTGCTATACCGCAATCGAACTCGGCGTCGAAGTTCTGCCCGTCTTGAACAAGATCGATCTTCCGTCGGCCATGCCCGACAACGCACGTCAGGAAATCGAGGACGTCATTGGCATTGACGCTTCACACGCCATTCTTGCTTCTGCCAAGACGGGTCTTGGCGTGGATGAAATCCTGGAAGCGATCATCGAGCGTATCCCGGCACCACAAGGAGACCCCGATGCGCCGCTAAAGGCGCTTCTGATTGATTCATGGTTTGACAATTACGTCGGCGTTGTCATGCTGGTTCGCGTCATCGATGGAACCTTGCGCCAGAAGAACAGGATTCGCTTGATGGCAAGTGATTCGACCCATTTGTGCGAACAAGTGGGTGTGTTTACGCCTAAGGCTGTGCCCACGGAAACCTTGAGCGCCGGCGAAGTGGGTTACATAATTTCCGGCATCAAGGAGCTGCAAGCGGCCAAAGTGGGAGATACCGTAACGTCAGCCGAAAATCCTGCGAAGGAAGCGCTGCCCGGATTCAAGGAAATCAAGTCACAGGTATTTGCCGGCCTT